>JACQSW010000064.1 GCA_016211095.1 Candidatus Woesearchaeota archaeon
AAAATTTTAACTTTTTTTTCTTGGTAACTGATATTTTTTGCGCATTCCCCACTAATAATCCATTTTTCTTTGCCTACTTGCACTTTGGCGTAGTCAACTTCAGGATTTATCCACATGTTTGTTTGGCCGTACATTGTTTCTGGCCTGAGAGTTGCAGCGATTATGAATGCGTCGCCAAATTCGAACTTGAGCAGAGTGAATTCCTGCTTGTCAACTGGCGAAACGTCGCCGTCAACAATGTCATCTTCCCCAACAGCGTTTTCGCAGTTAACGCAATAAAGCACGGGATATTTTCCCTGCATCAAATAATTTTTTTCTTTGTATTTCCTGAATTGCCACTCAACAAGTTTTTGGTGCTCAACATCGCCTGATGTGAAGCTTCGCCTCCAATCCACTGCAAGCCCTAGTTTTGAAAATTCGCTTTTCATTTTTGGTATAAAGAAATCAACAAGCTTTTGCGGATCCTCAAAAGAAGCGATGACTTTTGCAACTTCTTTCTCGTCGTTAACATAATTTCTCACATATTCCTTGTACATTTCAATTTTTTTCTCATCACCCGCCTTTATCGCTGCGGAAATGCCCAGGACTGGCGTTCCTGAGATGTGGAAGGCGAGCGGGAATAGAACATTCTTGCCTATCATCCTATAATATCGGGAGTAGACATCCATTTCTGTGACAACCCTTGCGTGGCCGATGTGCAAGCTGCCAGAAATGTACGGGTAAGGCACGGTGACAAAAAGCTTCTCTTTAGAATTATCTGCGTTGACTTCAAATAATTGGGCATCAGCCCACTTCTTTTGCCACTTATCCTGAACTTTGTGGAAATCTTCTATCATTAACACCAAAAAAATGCAGGGAAGATATATAAAACTTTTTGTTCAAAAAAAGAAAAGATTATTTTTTATTTTTTTTCCTTGCTTCTTCTATTCTCTGTTCAGCCATCACGTCTGCTGCCCTGCAAGTGGAGATAGTATTTTCTTTGGACAATCTTATTACTTCTTTTATTCTGTCGTAAACTTTTGCTACTAATTCAAGGGATTTGTCCCTGTTGTAAGATTCCCCGCTTATGCTTTCTTCACATGAAACGTTTAATAGGCCGCCAGCGTTGAGAACGTAGTCTGGCGCGTAGAGTATTCCTTTTTGGTGGAGTTGGTCGCCATGGTTTTGTGTTGCTAACTGGTTATTCGCTGCCCCTGCGATTATTTTGCAGTTGAAATGTGCTAGGCTGTGGTCGTTTATAACGCCTCCAAGCGCGCAAGGGGCGTAAACTTCGCATTCCTCAAATCTTATGTCTTCTGGCGAAACGATTTTTGCATTAAATTCTTCTGCTGCTTTTTTTGTTAGTTCTTCTTTTATGTCTGAGACGATGAGTTTGGCTCCGTTTTCGTGGAGCATTTTTGCGAGGAGGTAACCGACGTGGCCTAGCCCCTCAACAGCTACCCTTAGCCCGTTCATGTTGCTTGTTTTTAATGCTTCTTCTACGCATGCAGTCATTCCTTTGTATACCCCAAATGCTGTTAGCGGTGATGGGTCTCCGCTTCCGCCCATCTCTTCAGGTATTCCTGTTACGTATCTAGTTTTTTTGAAGATTTCTTTCATGTCTTCAACGTTTGTGCCGACATCTTCAGCGGTTATGTATTTTCCCTCTAAGGAATTGACTATTTCTCCAAATTTTTTGAAGATTTCTACCCGCTTCTTTTTTGTTAGTTTTTTTGAGTTGGCAAGTATGACTGCTTTTCCTCCGCCGAGGTTTAGCCCTGCTGCGGATGCCTTGTAAGTCATGCCTTTGCTAAGCCTAAGTACGTCGCTGAGAGCTGCTTCCCCAGGGCTTTCTTCCTTTTCGTAGTCCCACATCCTGCATCCGCCTAGTGCTGGGCCGAGTGTTGTGTCGTGTATGGCTATGAATAATTCCAATCCGCTTTTTTTGTCCTGGAATACTCCTACGAATTCGTGACCGTGCTTGCGTAAATAAGGCATTATCTCCATTTTTTTTAGTCCCGCCTAAATAATAGTTTTAGCAAGAATATCGCTACGAAGAGCAATAGTATATCTCCAACAACCCAGAAGAAGTCTGATTTGTCTTTTATTAATGTTGAAACTAACGTTTTGCTTTCTGCCCCTATCTGGGTTATTACTGCTCCACTGCTTATTCCTTGGCTTGATTGGTCTGTTTCTGCGTTAACTGTTATTATGCTTGATTTTAGCTCTACTCCTTCACTTTTTACGTTAATTGTTAAGTCGTGCGGCCCTGTTATGCCTTCTTTTAGTTTGATGTAGATGTATGCGTGGGATTTATCTCCTGTGTTTAATGCTTGCGGCTGCTCGATTAACGTAATCTCCCCCCAACTGTCTAATCCTTTGGCTTCTACTTCAAATTCTTTTTTACCAATGCCAGTGTTCTCTATGGTGACAGGTATGATCAAGCTTTTTTCGTTCAACCCTAATTTTATTTCGTTAGCTAAAGTTATCTTAACATCCCCTTCTTCTTTGGCTGTGCTTACTGATTTTTTTTCGTTGCAATTAATTTTTAGTTTTGCAGTTGTAGTTTCCGATTCGCCGTCGTATTTTGCTTGCAGTTTAAAATCATAAGTTGAAGCTTTTGCTTTTGCAGGTATTTTTATATCGAACGTTTTTATTGCTATGTTGTCTTTTGAGCTGAATTTTTCTAACTCAAACTCTTCAGTTTCTTCGCTTGTGTTTAGTTCAGAATTTTTTATTGTTAAGGCAACGTCGTCTAGATTTTTTTTGCCTATGTTAGTTATTTCTACATCTATAGTTGTTGTTTCGCCACATGATGCTTCTTCGCTTGAGAATTCCGCTTTGTTGATGTATATGTCTTCATTTTCTAGCTCAATATCTATAGAATTTTCATCCATCGCGCAGTTTTCATCCTCAGCATCTGCATCATAGGCTATTACGTATAATTTGTAGCTTCCTTCCTCAATTTTTTTTCTGTCTGCAGGAATTTGCAACTCCAAGTCGAATGTTTCATCATCGTCCTCATCGATATTTATGATGTCGGATTTTGCAGAAACTATGCTGTCTAATTCATCGTATAGGTAAGCTTCTACTCTTACGTCTAAGTCGTCGTTGGCGTTGTTTTCAACCTTAATCTCTGAATTTATTGTTTCTCCAGGATTGAAGTTGTCATTGTTATCTGGGTTGTTTATTGTGATATCCAAATCATCGCCTACTATTCCATCGTCGCATAGCGCTGGCTTGACTTTTAATTCTAGGCTGAATGAGGAGATTTTGCTTGAATTAAGAGAATCTACTGCTGTAATTAAGCCGCTATACGCCCCTAATTCTTGCTCCTCGTCTGCTTCGAATGTTAAGGTAACATCTTTAGTTTCACCAACATTTAGCATTAGGTTTTTTGTGCTAAAATCTAAGGTGATATTGTGTTCGTCACTGTCTTGCAGGTTGAGGCTATGTGATAAAGTAACGGAGATGTTTGCTGCCCCAACATTTTTTAGCCTTACAACCTTGTCTTTTGTTAGCCCTCTTTCAAGGGTCAATGTTAAGCTGTTCAAGTCCGATGCGCCGTCCATCCACTTAATCAAGCCGGTGTTTGGCGCATTATCGATTGAAACGTTTGTAACTAATGGGCTACTCAATTTGAAGCCAGAATTGTTTGTTGCGTTCGCGTAAAAAGTGTAAACGCCATCTGGGAGGGTTGTTGTGTCTAAATTGCAAGTGTAAGCTGTCAAGTTTGATGTGAAGTTTGCGCAGCTGCCACTCCCATAATAGAATGTTAAGTTTTTTGCGTCGCCATCAATTTCAGTAGCAGCTAAAGTTATAATTCCACTAACAACTGACCCGCTTACAGGCGAAGTTACAGTAAGGTTAGTTAATGCTGATGCTATACTTGTAAATACCAAAACAAATGCTAGAACTAGTAAGCTCAACCTTTTCATTCTTTTAATTCCCCCCAAAAACGAAAAAGCCCTTATCTTTTAACTGTTCAAGGAACTTTTCCCTTATATTTTTGAATAAATTCAATGAGGACTATATAAATTTTGCTACTCCGGAGCGAAAGAAAAACAGCATTAACTAAATATGGGATTTTTGAAGCATAAAACTTATTAATGCGCGAACCCAATATTTTAGTTATGGCTATGGAGTCTAAGGTCGTAATTGTGCCGGACGGTTACAAGATAAAAAGCACCGGCGTCTTTGATTTGCCGGACCTATACCTCGAAATTTATCGATGGTTCAGGCATTTCACATATGCTTGGAAGGAAACAAAATACAGGAACATTGACCAACCTGACGGGGGAAAGCAAATAGAGATTATGTGGTTTTGTGAAAGAAAAGTTGATGATTACGTAACTTTCGTGATAACCCTTCACTTGCAGGCATTCGTTAAAGATACAGAAGGAATGAAAGGCGGGGTAAAGACAAAGATGCAGGGGGGCTCAGTTGAGTTTAGGGCTGGGGCTTATATGAAGAAGAAGGTCGAGATTTGGGAGAGCAAGCCAATGGGTGATTTGCTGGGAAGAATTTACGAAAAAATCCTGATTAAGGAACGGCTTGACAATTATGAAGAGGAGATTTACATAGACACGCACAAGCTTTTTGACGAAATCAAGGCTTATCTGCAAATGCACCGCTAAAAATATGAAAAAAAAGTTTTGGATAGCTTCTTTTATCCTAATATTCTTGGATCAATTAACAAAGTTTTTGATGAGGGAAAAATCGTTCGTTTTCGTAAAAAATTTTTTCAGCCTAGCCTACTCGGAAAACAGCGGCGCGGTTTTTGGCTTGTTCCAACAACAAAACTTTTTGCTAACAATCATTGGCTTTGCCATTTTAGCCTTGTTGATTTATTATCGGCAGCATTTCAAATCTGATTTTGTTGTAACTCTACTGTCTGCAGGCGTGGTTGGAAACCTTCTTGACAGATTGTTTAGGGGATACGTAATAGATTTCATCTCTATTTGGATTTGGCCGACATTCAACCTTGCAGATGCATTCACCGTAATAGGCGTAATCTTTTTGATTTACAAACTTCATTTCCAAAACTGGCAATGGAGGTTAGATTGATAGAAGAAGATTACAAAAAATTTTTTGAAAAATACGCCAAAAAAGTTGTAAGAAGCGAACAAGCCGGGCACGATAAAGTTTTAGCTGATTTGATCTGGAGCTGTGTGGAATTCTTGAAAATATGCGAAGAAAACAGAAATAAAAGATATGCAGGCAAAATCTTCCTAAAAGGAGCAGGGGAAGAAATAGCCAAAAGAATAAGCTACACAAAAAATGATTTAGAAAAGCTGTGCCGCAACCTCTACCAACTTGAAGTTATGGGAGTGAAACGCCTAAACAGCAGTATATCCCCCTACTTAAGCGCATTAATCCAAAAAATTGCAAACCCGGAAGAACAATTCAACCTCAATTTTTTATCTTACGAAAGCAGGTTAGAAGAATTCGGCATAGGACTAAAAGGAGTCAAATTGGATGTTAAAGGCTTTTTTGGAAAAAACTTCATGCGAGAAGCGCAAAACTGCAAAATCGGATTAATTGGCAGCGCAGGAAACACTCCACTCTTGAGGATAAAAGATTGTTACGTGAAAGTTGAAGGCAAGCTTGGAAGCTGGGTGGGAATCCTTGCGGAAGGCTCAGTAATAGAAATCTACGGCAAATACCACAGCATTTCTAAAAAAATTAGGAACACAACGATATACCACAACGACGTCTTAATTAAGAGGGAAGGAGAAACTATTTTTTAACAAACGTTTTGTATAAGGGGCAGTTTTTGTAGCTATCTTTTTTTGAATAGTGCCTCTTTGCATGCTCAACGATAAGGGCGTGGTATTCTTGGTACAATGCTAAATCGTTTGGAAGGTTTTTTTCAAATAAGCTCTTGATGGCATCATACTCTTCTTCTTTTTTTATGAGTTTTAAGTTGGAAAATATTCTTCGAGTATAAGCATCAATCACAAAGGTTTGAACCTTAAAGGCGTAAAGTAACATAGAGTCTGCTGTTTCTTTGCCAACGCCCCACACGCTTAATAGTTCTTCTCTCGTTGGCGTTCTTCCTTTGAGGGAAAGATAAAATTTTGTGAACAATTTTACCTTTTTTGCTTTTTGGTTGAAATAGCCAGCTGGCTTCAAAGCAGTTTTTAATTTTTCAATATCCAAACTGTCCATGCATTCCGGATTTAACGCGTTCAACATCTTAAGATTCAACAACGCCTTTTCTGCCTGAACCCAGCTAGTATTTTGCGTTGCGATGGCTCCTATGCAGATTTCAAATTTTTGGTTTTTTGTTTTAGGATAAGAATAGTCTTTAGGATGGTAACCCTTAACAATTCCTGTTTTTGTCGGGTTTTCTCCCTTGCAGCCTAGCAAAGGCCACCAGCCC
>JACQSW010000080.1 GCA_016211095.1 Candidatus Woesearchaeota archaeon
ACCCAGTGTTCAACAAAAAATTTTAATATATTAAAAAAAAGCCTCACAGCTAATTCTGCACAGATAGGCAAAACCATAAACAAAAAATGTTTTTAATAGTTAATAATTTTATCGCTTTACCAAACTGTTAAGATAGCAGATAGTTAGGTTGTTTGCCACTTTTTTCCCTATTTAATTTTCTTTCTTGTTTTCCCCTTCATCCCCCATCAATAAGTGTAGACCGTAACCGAGAGGGAAAAAACCTGCAAGGGAAAAAACGCCCAAATATCCTGGTAGTTTTCTTGCCTTTTCGTAATCGCTCTCCCATTGGGCCATCTTTGGGTTTTGTTTTAAGGATGTGTACTGGCTTTCCCAAACATGGTATTCTTGTTTTATTCCTGGATTTCTTGCCATGTCTAATCCGTTAATTCTCCTTAGTTTTGCCTCTACTTGGTAGATTCTTGGTGCTTCTTGTTCGTTTTTTGCTTGGAGGAAAAGGCCACCTGCCGCTCCTCCAATTATCATCGCTATACCTCCAATCATTATGCCTTCGCCTATTCGTTGTTTTAGGGTTAGTTTTCTTTTGTTGTTTTCCATTTTTTTTCTCCTCCTTTTTTGTTTTTGGTTGGAAAGGTAACCAACTTATTTTAATTACTAATTAGTAGTGCAATATATTTATATAAGTTTAATTCGTATGAAATCATACGAAAATGAACAAAGAGATTTTGAAACAAACAGGACTAACAGAATACGAAGCCGAAGTATACTTAGCATTACTCGCCAACGGACAACTATCAGCATATGAACTCGCAGAAAAAGCAGGGCTGTACAGGCAAGCAACCTACGACTCCCTAAAAAGACTCATGGAAAAAGGATTCGTTAGCTCAGTCATGGAAGGCAAAACAAAGCTATTCAAACCCATCGACCCAAAACTAATACTTGAATTTCTCTACGAAAAAACAGAAAACTACAAACAAATCCTCCCAGAACTAACAAAACTGAATGAAGCAGCAAAACAACAACTCTCAGTTGAAACATACAAAGGCAAAAACATTCTGAGAATAGCGCTAAGAGATATAATTAACTTAATAAAAGAAAAAAAAGGCGAAGTATTATGCACAGCAGTAGACGAATCCATCCCATTACAACAATACAAAACAATTTGCAACCAATATGAAAGAGACCTCCTTCATTACGGCATCAAAGAAAGAGTGATTATAAAAGAAGGGGCAAAAGGACTCTTCAAAAAAGGCACATCAAAATACAGAAGAATTGCAGAAAAATTTTTCAACGAAAACCCCATCCAAATTTATGGAGACAATGTACAAATTCTTGTTTGGGGAAACCCAGACCACCTCATTATCATCAGAAACAAAGGTGTTGCAGAAGCTTACAGAAAACAATTCGAACTAATGTGGAAAATTGCCAAATAATAGGCTTAACTATCCCCCAGAAAGAACTACATCAAGTTTCAACAAAAACACCTTTTTGCTTTTTTTCGCCAAAAGCTATAAATACTAATAATGCCCTTTTTCCCTTTAATAAAATAATGGTGCGTGGAGAAGAGATAGGGCAGTACGGAAGGACTGATATTAGGAAGTATGTTGCGGGCGGTGGAGCGACAGCTCGAAGTATCTTTGGGAGGGTTCTCTTTGTTATTTTAATAATTGTTCTTTTAACGTTTGCTTATTTCGGTTATGTTTGGGTAACCTCTACTGAGGGGGAAAGAACGTTAACAGATGTAAAAAATTGGTTTAGCGAAAATAACCCGGTTACTTGGTATCAAAGGAATATTTTGCAGAGAGCGACAAACATAGGGAACATCTGGGTTGCTGAGCCAAACAAAACAGCAGAAGAGAAGGGTGTGTTGTTTAATGACTTTTTCGTCGTCGGAGATAAAGAGTTGCCTCTTGGGCAAAAATTGGTCCTTGCATATGACTTAAGCATATCAAACGCGGAAGTGGCTAACCTCCCGCTTTATTTGGGATGCAAAATGCTTAAAGAAGAAATAGAAGCTGAGATACTGCCAGAAAATCCAGTCAAAATTTCTGGAATGGCTGTGCCTGACATAACCTGCGTTTTTGACACGAAACAAATAAACCTCACAAACGCGAGGGAGCCGCGAGAAATAGAGGGCCAAGTAACATTTCCCTTCAAAACAGAAGATGCCACCCTAAAAGTTTATTTTGTAAGCGAAAAAACTAGCCAGGAATTAAAAGGGAAAGATTTCTTCTCAACCTACAACTTAGACATAAATCAGCCAATTAGGGTTGTTTACAACGGGGAGCCCCTTGAGGTCGGCATAGGCGCAAACAGAAAAGACGTCCAACCCGTAGTTGTCGGTGGCAAACAAACAATCCTTGGCTTAAGATTAAGGAATGCTTGGAAAGGAAAAGTTGAAAAGATAACAGAAATAACTCTTTGGCTGCCTAAAGAGGTAACCATTAACAACGCATTATCACAAAATCCCTCAAACCTCTGCCCATTCGTCAATCAAGGGCTAGATGGGGAAACAAACAAATACGTTTTGGCAGATGAATACAAAGAAAAAATAGCCTTCGGGCAAAGAATAAAAGAGCAAGAAAAAACAGCTCAGCTGCCTTCGGAAGAAAAAACATTCGAATGCTGGCTCGACGTATCAGATGATATACTAAGCGGGGCATTATACTCGGTAAAGGAATACAAGGCAACAGTTGGATACATTTATGAAATGCCAAAAAAAACAGCCACTGTAACTCTCCTGAAGGTCGAATGATGAAAAAATTTTTCCTCCCAATAACAATACTGCTAGTAATATTCTTAGCTGGATGCTTGACAATCAAGCTGCCGTTCGCCCCGCTTAAAGGAGGCGATGACGAGGTAACTCTTAGTTTTAAAGGGGGGAGCGGAAGCCTAACCACCACCATCCTAAATCCAGCGGCAGGCCAGGACGTTTACTTAGACTATTCCCTTCCCGTCACTATTGAATTAAAAGGTGTTGGGGACTCAAACACAGAAGGGACAGTATGCGTAACAGGCTTGGACCAGCAAAAGTTTTTTGGGGCAAGCGGCTGCGACTGCGACTCATTTTCCATACAAGTCAGCGATGCCGATGCAGACAACTACGAAAAAACAAGAATAACTTTCCCCGAATACCAACTAAGCAAGGAAAGCGTAGGGGAACACCCAATAACCGTGCTAAGCAACTTCAAGTACAACACTTGGGGGGCGTTAAAGGCATGCATAAAAAGGGACCCATTCAGCGAAACAGGATGCAAAGTGAAAAGCTCCTCAGGCTCGCCAATAGACAAGCTCACAAAAGGGTCAAGCGGCCCAATACAAATCGAAAGCGTTGAAGAAACAATAATTGCGTCCGGGGAAGATGCTTCTGACTTATACTTCCGCGTCAAAGTTAAAAAACAAAAAGAAGGAAAACTCCTCGAAACAGAAGGATACATCTCCCAAAACTGCGAACCATCAACCAAAGACCCAAAGATAAGGCTAACCCTAATCCATCTTCCCGGAAGGGAGCTAATAAACTGCGGATTCATCACACTCAACCCCGACGGGGAAGGTGAAACTGTCTGCGAAGCAAGAGATGTACCTCTCGTTGACAGGGAAGGAAATTATGTATACCAAGATTACGAACCAGAACTCACAGTTGAATTAACCTACTCATACCAATTAGCTACATCATCCACATTCAAAGTAATAGAACGATAAAGAAACACCAAAAATTTATATAGGGAAAACACTACTAAAAAAAAGGATTTTTTGAGGAGGGCTCTAAAAAAAATGAAAAAAAACATGATTCTAACAACCTTTGCAGGGTTAATCATTCTGCTAATACTAACCGGTTGCCAACAAGGTGGCACAGGAGGAACAGGATACTACAGATACACAGGCAGCCAAGCAATAGAGGCAAGCTTTGTCCCAGAAGAACCAGTATCCTCAGAAATAAGTGCATACTCAAAAGGGGAAAAAATACCTGTCACAATAGAACTAACAAATAGGCTGACAACAGAAGTTCCAGCTGGAAAAGTAAAACTAAGGCTAACAGGCGATGCTGCAGCGCCAAACTTTTTCCAAGGAGCAAAAATAGTAACAAACACAAAACTCGACCCAATAGATGCTGAAACCGGCGGAACAGAGCCAGAACAAATCGAATTAGGCCCACTAACTTATGTTGGAGACTTAGCAGCAAAAACATCAAAGACGATAAGCGCAGAGTACTGCTACGAAGTCCCTGCCAAAATAAAAGCAAACCTTTACTACACAGACAAAGATGCAGAGATAGGCGTTAACTTGCCAGGCGGGGCAAACCCTCCATCAAGAGTGCAAGTCACTGAAATAAAACAGGGAACAGTAAAAGTAGACAGCGGCAAAGGCGTGCTAAAATTCAAGATAACACTCAAAAACCTTGGTTCAGGGACAATAATTGACAGCTTAAACGAATGCTTCAAATACAGGGACCAAACACACAGGGAAAAGATAAGCCTTAAAGCTGAAGGCGCATACCCGATAATCTGCGAAGACAACGGTGAAATAACCCTATCAAAAGTTGACAAAACAAAAGTGGTAAGCTGCGACGCAACAAACATCGATCCAGCAAGCATAGGGAAGGAAGCTAGCGAACTAACAATAACACTAAGCAAATTCGCCTACGAAGAACAAATACAGCCAGTAACAGTA
>JACQSW010000070.1 GCA_016211095.1 Candidatus Woesearchaeota archaeon
ACTTGCCTCGATGGAGAAAGCAACCAATACTGGACAGATTGTTCAGCAAGTTGCATCTATGAAGTCAGAAGCCCCATCTGTAAGGGCGGGGTAGTTCACGTATTAAAATTAAAAGAAAAGAATAAATAGCCTTAGCCTATGATGGATAGTTGTGATGAAAAAATTTTTTTTATTATTGATTTTTTTGCTTATTATCCCTTATTCTTCTGCGTGGTGGTGGGAGACTCATGAGGCTATAGCCGAATTAGCCTTCCGTAACCTGCCAAGCGAAGTTCAGAATAAGCTGAATCTTGAATTTGTAAAAGAAGGGAGCAATATCCCTGATAACGTTTTTAAGGATAATTACAAACACCATTATCCGCCTTCTTTTCGCTTAGCAAAGGCTTGGCTCGAATTTTCTCGGCGGGAGTTTGAGGCAGGGCATTTTGATAATGCAAGTTACGCCTTAGGCATAGCCACCCATTACATTTCAGATTCCTTTGCGGCTCCGCACTCAGCAAAAAACGCTGATTATGATTTGCACATGAATTTTGAAAAACAAGCCCAGTATTATGCCCCAAAAGCAGTTTGCTCAACGAAAGATTTTGATTTGGAATCCAGCTTAAAAACTGCTTCTGAGATAGGGGAACAAGATTGGGATGAGTGGCTAAAAAATAATGATAAAAAAATAGCTCAAAGGGAAGTTGATGGCGCAGCGGAAACTGTTTTGTCAGCTGCCATCCAAACTTTTGGCGCAAAGTGCGAAGAAACAAATACAAATTTGGCTTTAGGATTCGGCGTTGCCTTAGCAATCTTAGCCGGAATCATCATATTTTTACGAAGACGAGCCCCTTAAGCTTTTCTTTCAAAAACTTCTCTGCCTTCTTATTCAGTTCCCCTGCACTGACAAACATGGTGGGGAGCTTATGCTCTTGCCCCTCCGAATAAGCCAATGATAGGTCTGCTTCGCTTATTTTTTTCTTGTTCTTCGCCTTGATATGATAAGTTAATGTTCCAAGATTTGAATGTATCTTCGCAGTGAATGTTATTTCCACATTTTTTCTTATAATGCTCTCATCAAGCAGTTGAACGTTTTTTGCTTTAAAAAATTCTAGCAGCTGGTGGTAGAAAGTGTTAACCCCAACCGCCTTGGCTGGCTTCGCTTTTTCTGTTACCTGCTTCTCTTCGCGGATCACTTCCTGTTTTGCAGCTTTTTTCTCTGCAACCGGCTTTGCTTCTTCCTTCTCAGCCTTCTTGCTTAATAATGGCAGGACTAATTTTTCAACCTCTTCGAGTGGTGTGAGGTACCATTTCCACACAATCTCTTCTTTTCCCTCAATTTCTGTTGAGAGCGGCACAGCAAAATCTTTTATTTCCCGCAGCGCAACCCTCTGCCACGGCTCGCATAGCCTGTCCACCAAAACCTTTTTTTCTTTTAGCAGCTCAAAAGCTTTTCTCGGCTTCTCGCTAAGCTTCGGCCCTAACTCCTGCAGCCTCGGCTCCTGGCCTGGAGAATAATAAACTGGAGTCCCTCCTACTTTTGTGTTGCTAACCCTAATTTTTTTGTTCGCAATCAATTCAGAAAGAAATGCTGACGCCAAAATTGTGTCAAGCTTAAAAGACCTCGCCACCTGTATCGGGATGACTGGGCCGTACTGCTGGACAAACTCCAAAATTTGGCTCTTCAAATCCCCCATAAAGATAAAGAAAGGCAAGGTGGTATAAAAGATTTTTGTATTCAAAAAAAAAATTTTTTTAGGGCCGCTTCCAGGCTACTTCGTAGTATGTTACTGATGATTCTTCATCGACTATTGCTATGAGGAGCCTTTTTCTTGTTGAGTGGGCTACCCTGTTTTTTGCTGCGAATTCGTACCATGTTAGCCTGTCGCCTTCGTGCACTGGGTAGACTATCCATTTGGCGTGGTCTTCTCCCGGCTTTACTCCCCTGTCGTATACCCGAAAGTCTGCCCCGAATTTTAGTGCAGTTTTGATTATGTAGCCGCGATTTCTGAAGTCCCTGAAAGCGCAGTATCTCACCCAGAAGTTTCCTTCTACCTTGTTTGCTTTTTTGACGAAATCGTGGAAGGTGAGCAGTTTGCCCTTGTCATGAATCTCCATCCTGCCCTTTTCCAGGAGGTATAATGCCTCAGCTAATGAGTACTGTATTTTGTTAGCTTCCATTGGGGCGCCGAACCGGCTTTTATCATAGAATTCCCTGCTTGCATTGGTAGAGTCAGCTATTACCCTGTCCCTTAGCAGCGTGCCAATAATTTTTTCTTTAACCTCTTCCTTAGCAACCTCTTCTTTAATTTCTTCTTGGGCTTCTTCCTTAAGCGCTTCCGGCTGTTTTTTCTTAGGCATTTTTGTTCCCTTTACAAAGATATTTTGAGCGGCGAATCATTTAAAAAGCTTTTGTGCTTCCCCTCTGTTGCGTAAAAATGATTGAAGTCACTTTTTTAGGCACGTCATCCATGGTGCCGACTAAGGAAAGGAATCATAGTGCGATACTGCTTAGTTACCGGGATGAAAAAATCCTGATAGACTGCGGTGAAGGGACTCAGAGGCAGTTAAGGGTAGCGGGCATTACGCCTACAAAGATAACAAAAATTTTGATCACTCACTGGCACGGGGACCACGTTTTAGGGTTGCCCGGGCTAATTCAAACTTTAGGGGCGAATGAGTACCGCAAAACTTTAGAAATTTATGGGCCTGAAGGCAGCAAGGCTTATTTTGAAAACATGCTGAAAGGTTTTTCCTGGCAGGAAAGAATCAGCATAAAAATGGTTGAAGTTGGGAATGAAGTTTTTTTTGAAAACAGCTACTTCAAATTAGAGTCCCTTAAGCTTAAACATTCAACAGCCTGTACGGGCTATTGTTTTTTGGAAAAAGACAAACGAAACATAAACGTGGATTACCTAAAAAAGTTTGGCTTAAAACAGCACCCAATACTTAAGGATTTGCAGCGTGGAAAGGACATAATCTGGAAGGGCCAGCAGATCAAGGCCGAATTGGCAACAAGCATCGTAAAAGGCAAAAAGATTGCCTTCGTCCTAGACACAGCAATTTGCGATAATGCGTCGAAGTTAGCTAAAGATGCGGACCTGCTAATCTGCGAAGCCACCTTGCTTGACGCGTTAAAAGAAAAGTGTGAAGACAGGAAACACTTGACGGTTAAGCAAGCTGCAGAATTAGCTAAAAAGAGTGATGCGAAACAACTTGTTTTAACCCATTTCAGCCAACGCTACAAAGATGACAAAGAACTATTGAAAGAAGCGAAGAGTGTTTTTGAAAAATCTGCCTGCGCAAAAGACTTCTTGAACTTAAAGCTTTAATTCCTTATAATTATTGAAGACAAACAGCTCAGACCACAGCGTGTAGCCTGTTTTTATCAAAAAAACTATAAAAGTCCCCACATTGCTTAAAAAGAATATCAAAGTCATATTGCTCAAAGCATCATTAATGACATTAATAATCCATCCAAAAAATAGGTCAAACAAGCCAACCCCCACCCCTAATGCTAAAGTTATCGCCCATATTATCAAAACAATCTTAGGCTTGGAGGTAAATGTCGATGCTGAGTGCTTGATGACGCCTAAAAAGTTGTTCCTCCCCCCAATGAAGAGTGCTGGGTAAACAAAGAAAAGGAACAATTTTAATACAACTATTGCGAGGAAAGCAGCGAAAGCCACCAAGCTAAACGAAAGGATTGTTGACAAAGATTTTATCTGGTAAATAAGTATTGCCGAGATGAATGTTACTAAGCCCACGAGTGCTATGCTTAAGATGTAGATGGCGAGTTTTAGGCTGACAAGTTTCCAAAAATATTTTTTCTTATTCTCCCACACCTTTTTAAGTTCTGTTTTTTTATTTGTTGTCAAATTGGCTATCATGCCGTACTTTATTGTGTCGGCGCCAACGCCTATGAAGAAGTTTGTTAGCAAAAATAGGGCGGCGGAAATTGCAATCCGTATCCAATTCGTTTTAAAAAAATCCTTAAAAATCTCAAGCTGGAAGTCAAATGTGGTGTACAGCTGCGGAGAAGTTAATTGCTTCGCTAACACGTTAAATCCGCCCAGCTTATACAAAAACAGGGTCAATATTAGCACAGAAAAAAATTTGATTATGTTTGGGATGAAAAGAATCCAATTGTTTTTTAGGTCGTTATAAGCCCTTATGCTTCTTTCTGTATAACTCATGATTCAAGAAATTTATAGCAGTTAGCCTATATAAAATTTTCGTAGCAAAAAAATTTTTTTTTCAATTGGCGAACCAACAGTTTTATTCTTTAGGCTTATACCTGCCTAATTTGTAAATATGCCTTTTTGGCTGCTGAATACCTAGTTTCAGCAAGGTTATCACCTTAGGGGAATATATCATACAACTCTTCATCCCCTCCCCAAACCTGTTGCCATTATAATTGGTTATTTGCAAAGTGCATTTCTCCGCGTTGATTAACGTATAATCCCCAATGATTTTTTCTGCTGTTAAAAAACAATTTTGGGAGCAATGCCCTGCAAGGTCGCCGTTAATTATTTTTGTGTTGAGTGAACAATCTCTTGCGCCGCCAAACAAACTATTTCCATTGATAGTTTCTGCTTCTAAATAGCAGTTATGCGCTGAAATCCCCGCCCCTCCACCATTAATAGTCCCAGCGTTTAAAGAACAAAACTCGGCGTATTCGAGTGTATTTCTTCCATTGATTTTTTCTGCTTTAATCCTGATTTTGTCTTCGTTCTTGCCATTCAAGCAGGAACCGAAATCATCCGCATTAATTTCTTCAAATTCGAAATCGTTAAAACCTTGATTGTAACTGGTTTGTATAAGGATGCTAAGGAAGAGACCCAAATGCCACTTTTCTTTATCAAGAATTTTTTCTGTAGACGTGATATTGCTAACAAGCTTAGTGAGGTGTTTAGGCTGTAGTTGTAAGAAGCTATATTTTTTTAAAAATTCTTCAGTTTTTGAAA
>JACQSW010000072.1 GCA_016211095.1 Candidatus Woesearchaeota archaeon
CATCCACTTTGATCAAGTTGGTTGCCGTGTTGGCGGCGTTGGGGTTGATTGTTTTGATAATTGTTGCGATAATTTTTCATGAAGCAATGGCTGACTTTGTGGTAAGAATCAAGGAGGTTTTATCGCAGATTTGGTCAATGAAGCCTTCGCAGTTATCTCCTCCTTCTTAATGGCGTGAAAAAAAATATGAATAAAAAGGGGCAGACAGAAAGTTACAGCTTCTTTATAGGCATTATTTTAACTGTCTTAATACTTGCTATCTTGCTTTTTGTTGGCGTTAAGCTGTTTGTGGTGCCTTCAGGTACAGAGAGGTGCTTTAATCGGCTCGTTAATGTATCCACTATTTTGCAACCGGGAGGGGAGGGTTCGGTGCTTTGCGACTTGGATCCGGAATATGTTATTTTAGGATTTGATGTCGGCGAAACAGTCTTAGGGAATAAGGACTTAAAAGGTGAAGAAACGTCTGGCTTGCAATCCACTAATTATAAGCGCCCTTTTGCTTGCAGCGGGGATAAGCCTTGTTTGTGCTTATGCAAACAAACTCCCGGCAGCGGCTCATTGACGCTTACGCCGATAGACATAGAGTGCGTGAATGCGAAATGCAAAACTTTTGACGGATTCTTATCCTTTATGGGTATCAACAGCGAAAAAGAATTTATCAATATCGAATCGAATGCTTGGTCAAATGAGGTGTACGCAACTTCGGGCCATCTGCCAACACAAGTGTTTGATTTGAGAGTAGAGAGGAGCCAGCTTTCTGTCGGAATCTGCAAGCCAGAAAACAAGCCCTGCATAAGGGGAAACCTTGAAGATGCTTACAGCACTTTTCAAAATTTTGCCCAATCCCTCGAGAAATGCAATTCTTATTCAAAAGATAAGTGTTCCTGCGACATTTTTGATTTGACAAATCTCGGCGACGAAAGATTCATCAGGCTGATGGACACGCAGGCAGGGTTAGAAATCTCGCTCTATCAGAAAGATAACAAAGACTCCCAGCACCTGCTCGCTTCAAAGAGCATGGGTGATGCAAGCTTCTGCTTCTACAAAAGAAAAGGGGATAATTCTTATGAGAGAAGCGACGCTTTGCTGCAGATAGATTTAGCAATAAACCCTTTTAGCCAAACAGAAGATTACGTTCACGAAAACAAAGTGCAACTTTACAAATACAGCTCAAACCAGATCTGCTTTGCGCAAAAAGCGGAAAGGGAGGGCTTTGCAGCGATGGGCAGAAGGGAAACTAGTTGCGAAGCAAAAAAAGAAGGTGCAACAACAAACATTACCGAGATGATGGGCTTATTAGACATTGGGGATCCAGGCAGGGAATTACCCGTAGGCCAAGGCATAAATATCGGAAATTTTGATGGCGAATTGGAAGCAGAAAGGGTGCTAACCTCTCTCGATGGAAAGCTCAGAAGCTTAGGAAAGGTTAGTCGTATGTACAAAAGCGCATTGGAAGTGACAACGCGGCCCAAGTTTAGAGCGAATTGGCTGACAAGCATCTACAACGAGATTGGCGGCGAAGAAAAAAGCATAGCAGGAAAAGCTTACCTTATATCATTCATCGGCTTGTATAAACAGGCAGACCAAAAATCAAGCGTGGTAACTGATAAGCAGGACAACTTCCTAATCTACTACCTCGCTAGTTCGCAAGAAAGCAAGAGGATGGCAGAGCTGGTAGCGGCAAGGCTTAACGAAATTGAAGGAAAAATTTACAAGGATTCAGCGCAGCAACTCCAACTAAAAGATGCAAGTGCAAGGTACACTGTTAACGCAAAAACGCAGGCCATCAGCGGCTTAGGAAAAAACACGCCAATATTCTTTGACTACACAGAAGGTGAATACGACAATAGCAAGGCTCCGTGGAAGTGGCTTTTAAGGGAAAAAAATGATGTCCCCGCTATATTCATAGAGGGATGGGAAGTGCAGGGAGACGAATACTTCATGTTCGGCGAGGGCGCGCACGCAGAAATATTTGGGCAAAAAATTTACGAAGGCGTCAAAGACTACTTAGATGGAAAAGTTGCAAGCAAGCCACCAGTAGAAGAAACAAAACAACTAACCCTGATTGATGTCTCTGACGGGGCGCTGATAGGGGAATTTGACGGCAAAGCCGTAGCAACAACATTAGCTAAGCAATTAGAAACAAGATTTGCATCAACAAGCAAAGTAAGAAACATCGTTAACGAAGTAAACATGGAAACGTTCATTTCAAAACGAAGGCTGCAATGGCTAACCAAAATTTACAATGAAGAAGCCCCGCAAACAAGCGCCATAGCGAAAAGAGCCAAATTAGTATCTCTCGAAGCTAACTACAAAGAAAAAACTGATACAAACGAAAAAGACAGAATAATCCTCCACTACCTATCAGATTCCAAATCAAGCAAAGAGTTCGCTGAAAAAGTAAAACAGGAATTAGAAAAAATCTCGGGCAAATACTACAAAGACGGTAACGAATACCAAAAAGGCCAAGTGGACGAAAAATACAAACTCGAATTTGGCGTAGAGCTAAAACCGCAAACGCTAGAAGACCCGGGCCAAGTGTTCACTGCATACACAAAAGGCGACTACGACATATACACAGAGCCGTGGAGGTCGCTCTACGCAGAAAGCAAAGCCCTGCCATCAATATTCTTTGAAGGGGTAGAAGTTTACGAAGACGGCCACTACCTATTCACGGGCCACCAAGAAATGATAGCAGATGCCATTTATCAGGGATGGAGGGTTTATTCACCCACAAACACAACAATAAGCAACGGCACGCAAATAACCTTCTAAAAAGGCTTATAAATTTCTAAAAACATCTTTTGAAGGATTATGAAGAAAGGGCAGGCGGAAGTTTTGCAGTTAAGCCTCCTTTTTGAAATAATAATTGCAGCATTAGTTGCAGGAATACTTATTTATTCCGCATTAAATTATTCTAACTTCTCAAAATTCAACCAGCAGTACGCTGAAGAGGATTTGAAAAGGATTGTTAGCGCGGTTATGGCGGCTCCAGGCGATGTAAAAATAGTTTATCCCATTAGCGCACAATACGAAGTCCAAATAAAAGAAGGCGTTGACGTAAAACAATCCCCAAATTTGTTAAACGACCCGTTCAACAAAGAATCTGCTTTAGTTATAGAAAATATTAACGGCCAAATAACAATTAATCGGGAAGCATTAACAACAACACCTACTGAACAACCAGATGCCAAGCAGCAAACGCCCGAAGAAACTGCCAAACTTGAGACAAAGCCTACAGATTTGTCAAAATCCGCAGATTCTTCCCCAAGCATTTTTTCAGAAATCCCCCCAATAAGCCTCAACATAAACTTAGAAGCTGAAGAGCCAAAAGATTTTGCCCAACAAATTAAATGCGAACACACAGAAAGAGAGGGCGGCTGCGAATTAAAGCAAAGCGCTTACGAAAGGCTCCTATTCTCAGTGGATTACGCCAAAGAAAATTATGGGCGGGAATTCCACGTAACATCAGCCTATAGGGCGCCAGAACTTCAAAGGAAAATCTTCGTAGACAAAAATTGCAACAGGAAATGGGTTTGCGGGCCAAAATCAGCAACTTGCAGCGTCGATGCAATAAAAATCTCCGCATTTGACAGCTGCCCGCACACAACAGGCGGAGCAGTAGACCTCTGCCTTGAATCTGAAAAATGCAGCGGAGCAAAACCTGAAATGAGCGACTACTACTTGAAGGAAGACGCGGAATTATTAGAAAAAATTATGTGCGAAACCGGCTGGCTGAGGTACAGCGCCGAATGGTGGCACTTCGAGTATGGAACAGCCAGATGGAAAAAAACAAAACAACAAGACCAAAACAGGTGCACCCTTATATGAAGAAAGGAGCCTATGACATTGGGAGAAAAGCAGTATACATGTTTATTGTCGTCTTTTTTTTAGCAGTCATCTTCCTCAACGCAAACAGCATTTTCTCGCAATTCCAGCAAAGAATAACCAAAAACACCGACGGAATAGACAACAAGCTAATACTGCTCGAAATGATAACTTCAAAAAATTGCTTAGCATTAGAAGATGCAGAGCTCAAAAGAGTTTACCAAGGAATCATTGACATTAAAAAGTTTGACACGACCAACCTGCGGCAGGCTTGCGCAAGATTTGCTGAAAAAAAGTTTTTTATCCAAATAGGAGACAAAAGGATTGGGGATATCTGGGATGGACCACAAATCATTACTGAAACAATGCAGGTTGTAATAAAAAAAGAAGACGGAACCATAGAAAAAGGGACTTTAGAATTGGGGGTTGAACGTGTCTAAAAAAGGGCAGACAGAAGACATATTCGCCGACGCAATACCAGGCATAATCATCCTGATAGTAACCCTCATGATTGTTTGGGGGATGGGGGTATCGCACAAAGGTCAAATAAGCGCAGCGATCGATTCTTCAACATCTAACGTCCACAAATTAGAGCTCATTACAAGCCTGCGGGTCCCGATTGATGCAACAAAAATACCTGAACAGGAAAAAACAAAAATCTGGACAGTTGCAGATGTTATACTCTTAGCTGACAAAAAAGAAGTGGAAGATTTTAATTGGCTGTTTTCAGAAAAGCTGCTCTATCAAAAAGTTGAAGGCACAAATTCCACATATGAGTGCGGAAAAGATTTGCCGATAACACTCTCTAAGTATTCATGGGTGTTGACTGTTAAGAAAGGGGAAAGGGAGTTTTTTAAATGCTATGCGAGAGAAATGGTTGGGCCGCCACTAAAATCTGTATTGAATGAGTTCGCGCTTCAACCGCCAAAAGATAAAATATTTTTGCCAACGGAAAATCCTGAAGAGCCGCTAACATTGGAGTTGAGGTGGTGACGATGCGCCCAAACAAAAAAGCAACTGTAGTGCTATTAGCTTCTTCAATTGCTTTCCTTATCGCGGTCGTCATATTCTATGCTGCGACGCCAAACATGCAGCCAGGCCAAAGAACAAAATACTTAGGTGAAACAGAGCTAAAAGTGTACGACACCTACCAGAACGGGGAAGCAATAATGATTTACATAGATGAAGCAGCCAGGCAATCAGCAAGGAAAGCGGCACAGGAAAATGGGACGTTTGAGCAAAACTTCAAAAAAAATTTCCAACAGCATATCACGCAGATGAGAAAGATTTACAACGTATCCTTATCTTCTGACAATTATGCAATAACAAAAACTGGCAGTGAGGTCAAGGGGATTACAACGCAAAAGATAACCTTAAAAGAAAATGGCATTGAATATTCATTCATGCCAAACTTCAAAGTAGTCTTTTAATTTCGTTGCTAAGAAGTCTATATCCTGAACTATGTTAGGTTATGGTAGTTCACAAATAGCTTTTCAACCACGCCTTTGTTTCTTCCCATATTTTAGGTTGCAAGGGGACACTGCAATCTTGTTGCAGTGGGGAATTGCGACATCACCTCTTTTATTTTAAAATTGTGTGAAAACCAACTAATTTGTTTAATTGATTTGCTTATTCTTTTTTCTTTGCTCTCTTTTTCTTCAAATGGCAGAATCTTAAAGCAGTTGCCAGTTCCGCCAACAATTTGCCCAAATTCGCACACAGCCCCCTTTCTAATTCCCCTGAAATTTCCAGTTGAATAAGGGTATCTAATATTTCCATCTGAAAATTTGGTGTCGTGCAGCCTTCTCCTTGTTGGCCTATAAGTGTCATCTGCAATAATTAAATCTTCGTTAATCTTGTTCGCTATCCTTTGCGAAAACCCTTTTTGCTCTTTTTTGAATTGTTCAGAAGCAATCATAAAACTGTCAATGTTGTGGGTGTAAAAATCCTCTTTAGACTTATCCTTATTTTTCTTGAAACCATACTTTTCAAGAAGCTTAAAAGTATCATATCCCTTTACCATTTTCAATCCCCGCTTTCCAAATCTTTTTTTAAGATATTCATAAATTTTGTTTTTTCCAACTTCAACAGTAGAAAAATTCTTGCCCCATCTATGTTTTTTATGATTGAACTTAACATCCTCAATCACAACTTTTCTTATTGGGTAGCCTTTTAACAATTCCTGCATCGCTTTTAATCTGCTTTGGACTATCACTAATTGGCTTGGCGCAATAAAGCCTTTTTTGCCGCGATTACCAAATCTGCATTCTCTTCTTCTGCAATTTCTCCATCTTCTCGCCCTTCGCAATTGCCTTCTTTCTTCTAACTTATTTACTATTGTTTTTTTGTTTGGCAATTTCCACATCACATTCAAATTATTGTTGGTCTCGCTGACAACACTTAATCCTTCAAATTTTGTTCCCCAGTCACAGCCTAAAACAAACTTGGGCATTCCTTCCCTTGTTTGGGCAAGCATTTGTATTCCAAACTGGCTGAACTTGTTCCAGATTGGCTTTGCTTGTTTGTCTCTTATCAATTTTCTCGCTTTGGCATTTGTCGTTGGAGTCAAAGGCTTTCCTTCAACATCCAAAACAAATACATTATGCGCGGACAATCCGCCTCTCTTTCGAGAGTTATACCCACTTCCCGAATGAAAAACAGGCTTAGAGCTCTCCCTCTTTGTAAGAGGGGTTTGCAAGCTCGTGGAATTAAACGATTCTTCCGCAGTGGTCAAAGTTAGTGGAGTGCTTTGACGTGCTTGTAGCCCATTTCTCGTAGTTTTTCGCATATATTCTTTTTTTTGCCTCAACTCTCGGTAGTCAACTCTTGCGCTGCCCCTCGTCAAAGGCAAGCCCCACATTTTCAATGCGGGGTAGTTGACCCAAATCTTCTATAAGCTTATCAGACAGCCGATTTGCTTCATAGAAGTTTTTTTCTTGATTATTCTTTTTTTACCTCGTCAAACCGCTCAACATACACAACCCTATTATTTTGCTGGTCCGTTTGGTAATTATTGTATGAGTTACACGCCTTTATAGCGGTGCAACCGCCGCATACCAAAAAAGCGGCACCGATGATAACATAAATTTTTTTTCTTGAAAAAGTTCTTACGTCAAATTTTTTTTCCCGAGCTTCTTGCATGTTTATTATGGCATCGGTTATCTCTAAATAGTCCCTGCCGAGATTTAAGGCGTCTTCTATTATTTTTTCAGCATCCAACATTTGCTAAATCCCCCAATTCGCTTAGGGTTATTTCGAGTTCTGTTTTGACCTTTTTTGTTTGCCACGAAAAAATTGTTCTTCCAGCCCTGTAGCCCAGCTCTTCTATTTCTCCCCTTAGCCGCAAAGCCTCGCTTTCTTTCTTATAGCTTATCTCCTTGTTTACCCCTTTGATTTCTTCGCCAAGTTTTTGAAAAGGCTGCTTCAACCTTTCTTCTTTGCCCCATTCTTCCCCTAAGCTTTGGCAGATTTCTTCAGCCTTGTTTAGTTCATTAATTATCCAGTTCAGCCTTTCGCATTTCTCTTTGCCTAAATTGTTTTTTAGCAAGGTTTCTGTTTCTTTTTGCAAGTATCCAACTTTTTTTTGAAGTAGCTGAACTTTAGCATGCGCACCCTTTACGTAAATTGGGTAGCGGAGCTCTTTGTCAATTTTTTCTTTTAACTTCTTTGCAAACTCCACCCCTGGGGTGTAGTTGAGTTCCGCGTATTTTTTTTCTAAAATGAGTGCTTGCTTCTCTAGTTCTGGCAGCTTTTTTGCTTTCCAGCCGCTCCACACATTTTCTTCCAGCGAAGCTTCTAAAGAAATAGCCTCCCTGTCCAACTTTGTTATCCCATCATCCATTTTTTGCGCTAAGAAAATCCTCCCTCTTAAGCTCCTCAACGAGGTGATGCACCAGTTTGCCGTCTATTCCGAACATTTCTATTTTGTAAAAAAATTCTTCTAGCTCCCCGAAGTCTTTGAACACGGCCTCAATTAAGAAGTCATAATCTTCCAAAACGCAGAAGGCTGAATTAACGTTTGTACTGCTTATTAGGAAATTTTTTAACCCCTCTTTATCCCTGCACTTGACAAACGCCTCAACCTTGTGGGGGTAGCCAATTTTTTCAAAATCTACCAAGCAAACAAATTTTTGTATAACTGTCTTTTTAAAATACTTAAACCTCCGAAAGACTTGCTGAAGGGGCAGCTGGAGGGTTCTGCTTATTTCAGGCAAACTTCTCCTCGAATCATCCCGCATTATTGAAATCAGCGCTAGGTCTTCTTTGTTGAACATTTTCGCCCCCAAAAATATGAACGCAAAAAATGTGTGGCACTCTTTTTAGGTTCAAGCTTTTTGTAAAGCTGTGCGGCTTTTTTCTTATGCTTCTTATTAAGATAGCTGTTGGCTTGGAGGATGCCCCTTATCTTGCTTAGCTCTTCCCTGCAGCGCCTTGATTTTTTTGCTTTCGAGTACATCTCGCAGAATTTGTCCATCCTGTCTTCCCACAGCCACACCTTCTTACCGCCTTCCTCGTAGTCGCCTGCAAGTATCTTTGCCATTTCGCCAACATAATTGTCTAATCCGCTGCTGCTGGCGCCGTATTGTTCATAAAAATCCCTCATCGATTTGCAGTAACCGCTTTTTTTAGGCGTGAGGCAGCTTGTTTTCAATAAGTCCGTTAAGCTCATCTTGTTCTCCCTCCATATATTTTTTTACCATTCCTTCAATCTCAGCATCCTTCGCATAATTTGCTTCACTTATCTCTTTCAAAAAGTTTGAGAGGTTGCCCCCCGCCTTTTCGTAGAAGTTTTCTGAAGTGTTGCTTGACATCCCAACCATTATGCTTAGCCCATCGCTTAGTATGTTGTGCACTTGCATTGTGAAATCAGTCAGCGTCGCAACAGCGCTTTCCAGTGACGCCATCGTGCTTTGTTGCTGCCTCAACGATTCGTAGCACCTCATTGTGTGGGCTATGTGGCGCTCCATCCTCAAAGTTTTGCTAACAGTTTTTTCGCAGGTCTGCACAGAAATCCTCACCAGGTCCTCGGCTGTGTTCAAAAAATCTTTTTCTTTGCTCAAATCAAGAATCCGCTCGTTCGTCAAGCTATAGCTGTGCATGTCTTCCATCAGCTGGCGCTTCAAATTCTTTATTGCAGCCTCACATTTGAAGTAGTCCGCATCCTTTTCCTTAATCCCGCCCATCTTTTTTTGCGCCTGCAGGTACAGCTTAAGCTTGTCCCGTATCGTTTCTTTATTTTCATCAATCCCGCCAAGGCTGTTGCAAAATTCGGCGTATAACAATTTCTGGTATTTCTCCAAAACCTGCAGCTCCTGCCTGCTCTTCTTGATTATCCCTATAAGGTTAGAGTTTAACGCGCTCACATTACCAAGCTGCATCCCAAACAGCTCTTCAAGAGTGTAGCATCTTTTTCCTAGGACTTTTTCATTCCAAAAAATTTTTATGCTTCGCCAAGCCTTTCTCGTTTTAGAATTTTGCACCCTCAAATTTTTTGATATTTCATCCTGGTAGTTCACCATTTTGTCTACTTGCTGCTGTAAGCCAACATAACCTGGCAGGTAATTCTGCCTTAGCGTGTTTGGCGGAGCCACTATCTGCGTTACATCACTTATTACCAAGCCGCTTTCCTTAATTGGCGCCGTATTGAACAGGCCGTATTCTTCCAGCCTCTTTGTCAAATTTTTTGTATTCATTTTCAATAGAAAGCTTGCTTTCTAAGCTCCCTATTTTCACCTCCTTTTTTGTTTCGATAGGAATAGCTTGAACATATTTTTTTGAGCAGCCGTTGCTCCCCACATAAATTCCTGCTGTAAAAAATATTAGGTCCCTAATCAGTTTCTTTAGCCGGGCCATCGTTTGCACCCCCGCTGATGTAGCTGCCGTACCATTGGATAAGGCTGTCGAGGAGGCTGTTTAGCCCTGCTGCCCCATGTTTAGTTGTGCTGAGAACATCCTCCCCTTTTTCAACAAGCTGTTCCCCCAAAGTTTTTTGGTGTACCCTAATTTCAGGTTCAATCTTGTAAAAATCTTTTCCATCGCCAAGGTAAACTTCGAGAAATCCTTGCCCGTTCACCGAATATTTTTTTCTTATTTCAAACGGTTTTTTGTAGCAGTCCTTTGCGGCTAAATGGTTCCGGTATTTTATGGGATAAACAGTTTTGTCCATCACGTTTACATAATCCCCTATTCCAGCTGCTGCGGCCAGTGCTGCACAGC
>JACQSW010000082.1 GCA_016211095.1 Candidatus Woesearchaeota archaeon
ATTCTGAATATTTAAAGGTATTTATGATTTAGTTAGTTTGTTTGTTGAAATTTTAGAATTCTAAATCTTTTCTTGCAACTTTCAGCAGCAATTTTTTCTCTGCTTTCGCAACAACATGCCTTATTTCGTTTATGGCGTCGGCGTTTGCGGATATGCTGTCAATCCCTGCCTTCACCAAGAATTCAGCCATTTCGGGGTTGCTGCCTGCTTGCCCGCAGATGCTTGTTTCAACGTTGTATTCCCTGCACACCTTAATAACCTGCTTTAATTGTTTTAGCACTGCCGGATGCAGTTCGCTGTACAGTTTTTGTATTTTTGCGTTATTCCTGTCTATGGCAAGCGTGAATTGCGTTAAATCATTCGTTCCGAAACTTATGAAGTCAATGCCTTCCTTGCAGATGTCCTCAATTATTTGCACAGCAGCAGGAGTCTCCACCATTACCCCGAAGTCTATGTTCTCCATCGGCTCCAAGCCAAACTCTTTTAACATATCCTTGCACCTCTTGACTTGATCAAGGTGGGTAACCATAGGTATCATTACGCCCAAGTTTGTGAACCCCATATCATGAACCCGCTTTATAGCTTCAAATTCTGTTTTTAATAATTCTGGCTGGTCTAGGCTTCTCCTCACTCCATGCCAGCCCAGCATGGGGTTGTCTTCTTGAGGCTCTTCTTCCCCGCCCTTCATGTTCCTGTATTCGTCAGTCCTGAAATCAGATGTCCTGTACCAGACGGGTTTGCCCTTGAACGCTTGGCAGATCCTCTTCATCCCGTCAACTAAATTGTTTATGACTTCTTCCCGCCTCCCATTTTTGATCAAATATGCAGGGTGCTCTTTTTTGCTTAGAATCATGAACTCAGCCCTTAACAATCCAACTCCATCCGCTCCAGTCTCAGCTGCCTTCTCAGCGTGTTCTGGGAAGTCCATAACGAGTTTTATCTCCGTAACTGTTTCTGGGGGGGCGAGTTTACCGCCAACACCTTCCTCTTCCTTTTTAACCTCAGCTTCTCTGTCACCCAAATCAACCTCCCCATCATACACTTTTCCGGAGTTTGCATCCATGGTGATAACTTGCCCATCCTTAAGAGTGCTAGTAGCAGTTATTGTTCCGACAATGCAGGGGATCCCCATTTCCCTGGACACGATCGCTGCGTGACAATTCCAAACGATTACAGGAGTATAATTTTCTGTGAATACAGCATATGTGTGGTTGTCTTCAACTTCAAAGTTGTACACATCCTCTATCGTTTCTGTTTCTGTTTTTGTTATCCTATGCATTCTAAAATCCGCGTTGATTATTTTTAGCAATTGCTCTTTTGTTTCTTCAGATTTTATGAGTGGCAATATTTTTTCATTCACTTTTTTTGCATCTATCAATAAGTTTCCTTTGATGTAAGGCTTAATTTTGCCCTTCCAATTTACTTCATCAATTATGTCTGCAATTATTTGTTTTGCTGAAAAAAGCTTTGTTCCTAGAATTTTTTCTTTTACAATTCCCTTTACCCTTTTTGTGTTGTTTAGCAGCTCTTCTATCTTTTCTGTAATTTGGATGTTGCAGCATTTTCCTCTTTGCATGCTGATGTTAGGGAAGATTCCTAGCCTGAGGAGAGCCAAGATGAGGCCTTCTGTAAAATATTTTTTGCCTGAATATATGTGCAATCTGCCGCTTTCGTGGCTTATGTTGAACGTGCCATCCCCGTCTAATGCTCCTGCTATAAACTTTTTTAAGGATTGCTCATCAAGGTGAAGCACCCAATCAATAATATTATTTTGGATGTTTTTTAGCGTTGACGCAGGAAGGTTTCTTGAAGAAACAAATGCGGATGCTTCTCCATAAAATTCCTTGCCCCTTATTATTGCCTTGCCTTTTTTTAGGTATTTATTAGTGAATCCTACTTCGAACGTGTCATAATATGCCTCTTTTACAGCATTAATAAACGGCATTTTTTCTTCTGTTTCCTTCTGTATGAACATAACTTTTCCATGGCGGTTATCTGACTGCACATGTCCATCGCTGAATATTGCCCCGCACACATATGCTAATTTTGGATTGCTAATCTCATGCGGGTTTAAATTTGGTGTAACAAAATCCATCACGCAAACCATCTTATTGTTTGCAATAACCTCGTCTAACCTCTCTTCCACAACTTCCCTGTTATTTAATGATAACATTTTGTGGTCAGGTGTTAACCTTAATTTGTTTTGTTTAGACAGTCCCCTTTGGGAAACAACAACCTCACATGTTTTAGCTTCCCTCTTAATGGGATTCTTTGCAATCTTCCATTCACTTTTGAATGTTTTTGGGTTTAAAGATAATACTTTTAGCGTTTCATTTTTGCTTAGCTTGCCGTAAGCTTCTTGCATAGTCATAAAACCTTTTGTTGTAAGAATCTTGGTGCTAGCTGAGAAACAAGTGCTCCCCCCTTGGTCCGTCACTATTCCCGCTGCCCTCTCCATCGTAGGAACCATGTCAGGATCGGTCATTCTTGTTACAAGAATGTTGCCTTGTTCAACTTTTCCCAAGTCTTCAATGCCGTGCACAAGCCTAACTTTTCCTGATGCGTGGCCGGGGCTCGCCTCTATGCCCTCAACCAAAACTTTTGCAGAAACGAAACTAATCTTTTCTTTCTTCTCCCCCCGCTCCTCCTTTATTTGCACCCGCCCAGGCTTTTTCAACGTCGTTATGGGCCTGCTTTGCACGATGTAAATGTTTTTGCCCTCTATAGCGAACTCGATGTCTTGGGGCTTGACGTAATGGCCCTCTATTCTCCTAGTTAGGTCTGCCAGCCTTTTTATTTCGTAATCGCTGAGCGTCTGTTTTTTTGAGTCCTCTTCAGAAAGATTCTTCCGCACCGTCGTGCCAAAATGCATATCCCGCGTGTACATCCATTTCTGCACATTAACCTTAACATCCTTTATTTCTAGCGTGCTTTTATCGACGGTGTACTGATTCGGGTTTATTGAGCCTGAAACTATCGCTTCACCCAAGCCGTAACCAGCCTCAATAATTATTTCTTCCTCATTATTAGTTATTGGATTGACAGAGAAAATAACCCCCGCCTTGTCTGAGTTGACCATCTTTTGTATGACAACAGCGATAAATACTTTTTCGTGAGGAAAATTATTTTTCACCCTATAATATATCGCCCTAGCTGTAAAGAGCGACGCCCAGCATTTTTGGACAGCATCCAACAACCTAGTTGTTCCACGAACATTAAGGAACGTTGCCTGCTGCCCCGCGAAAGAGGCAGTGTTGTGCGTGATTATTCCGCCTATGCCTGCAACAAAGTTTTCAACTTCCGGAACGGTGAAGTCATATACCCAGCCTGTGTAGGGTATTTCTTTGACTTCCCTTACCCTTTCCCATTTTACATCACCGTTAAAATAATGCAGTAGGTCTTCTTTAAGGTTATAAGTGTCTAAGAATGCCCTGATTTTTCTTAAGCTGCACTTGTTTTTTATCAAGCCTTTGTTCCATGGGTTTGCACCTTTTTTGAATCTGCCTTTTTCGTCGTAATAAATGTGTGATAGTTTTGTTTCTTTAATTGTGTTTTCTTCGTAAAATGTTTTTCTGCATTTTGCGCATAAAAACCTTCTCTTGTTCTTATATTTGCTTGTTTCGGAAATTTTATTGTAACATTTTGGGCATGTGTGGAATTCGACGAATCTCTTTTCTTGCTTGTCCCATATTTGTTTTCTGATTTCATTTGACAAAGCTTGGGATATGTTAAGGTTGTAGGCTGTTTTTTCCTTTATTCCGTTCATTTTGCAGGATTTTATTTTTTCATTTAGCCTTCCAATTTTTTGCTTGTCAGTAAATCCTATCAGCTCCTTAAACTTTTCAACTTCAAATGGCGGAATGTTAACATTGAAGCTTCCACTTTTTCTCCTTAGGTAAATAGTAAAGCCTAACAGCTCAAGTAGTTTTGCGATGCCGCCTATCAGTAGCTCCGAGGTGGATGTGAATTCGATAATCCCATTTTTTGAGATGTAGCCGTCTCCGTCGTAGCATCCTTTCAAAAATATGCCAATCTGCGTTTTGCTTAGTCCAAACACAAAATTCGGGATTTTCTTAATTTTGCAGGACCTGCCCTTTCCTTTCATGTTTAGTGGCTTTCCTGTCAGCTCTTCAAGAAGTCTTGTGAGGGTTTTGCAGTAAACCCTTATTGAATGTTTGTTTATCTTTTGGTTTTTGTATAGACCAACTGATTTCAGGAAGTGTAATGCAGATTCCCTGATTTCTTCTTTTGAATTTGTTAAGATTACTGCTTTTTTATAGGTGCAGCCCTCTGCAATATATAACCCGAGGAAGTATAATAAATGGGCGTCCAATCTTATTTTTCTTGGCAAGGGGTTCTGCAGCTTAAAGTTTGTGGAATTATTTTTGATAAAAACCATTTCATTAATATTTGCTACATCCTTCCCCTTAACATAGTCTAAAACATCCAACTCGATTAAATTTGAATTAATTTCAGGCAAGGATGAAACCACGGGTATTAAGTCCTCCTTTCCCAATTCTTCTATTAGGGAGGTTTTAGGCGCAAGATTATTCTTGTCAAGCTTAATCAGGGAGTGGTTTGGCGATATCGTAATCTCCCTTCCGCTATCGGTTACTATTTTGTAAAGCTTTTTGCCTTCTGCCGGATGCTTGTATAGTATACCTATTTTTGTCCACGCAAGCTTGTTATCCTTCATGGAAGGGACTTCAAGGCCAAAATTAGTTCCGTCCTCAACTTGGTCATATAATTCCTTAACCCTACAATACATTGGTTTGCCGTTTAGCTTAACAAAAACGTGGTCATCTTCGGAAATGCTCGGGAGATCCTCGGCCGTTGCTGAGCTTCTGACGGCGACGAATGGCGGCTCTCTTCCCGACCTTATCAGGGACAGAGTTTGCTTGTTAGCCCCTTTTAGCACGTCTTCGCTTATGTTCATTGCGTCATAAGCTTCCGCTATCTCCTCCATGAGGCCTTCAGGCATCTTTGTTTGAAGAATTATCTCTTGGACTTTTTTTGCAGCGCCTTGCAAGGCTTCGTTGCTGTCAACATCCAAATTTTTTAGCACGCCGTATATTTTGTCAGCTATGCCTGTCTTTGTTATGTACTTTTGGTAAGCTTGAGCTGTTATAACAAATCCGGGGGGTATGGGAAATTCGTTATTGTACATTTCACCAAGAGAAGCGCCCTTTCCGCCAGCCACCCCAACATCTTTATTGCTTAATTCTTTGAACCACGCGATGTCTTCAGACAAAAAAAGTTCCACCCCTTTTTAATATTTTTTTAAGACTAAACTTAACTCCTAATTAGTTTTTTTGTTTATAAACCTTTCCCACAAAAATTTTATTGGATTAGATTCTATAAAGAGAAAATGATCTTAAAAATAAGCAGCACAAATTAGGGTTCGTTTTTTTCCAGCTTTTTTTGTATATACAGGCCTATCAGCTCTTCGAATTTTATCCCATTTTTTTGTGCGAAGCCTAAAGATACAGCGAAGCTTTCGCCTTTTGTTTTTGGGAGCTCTTGTGTTTTTAGGAAGAACCAGCCTATTGTGTCGAACCTTATGGCTATCCAGGGTTCTGCGCCGAATCCTTCTGCAAAGTATTTCAGCTGGTTGATTTCTGCTGTGGAAAAATATTTTTTTCCCGCTTTCAAGGATTTGCATTCGATAGCCAAGATTCTTTTTTCAGCTGCGTTTCCAACGATAAGATCCGGATTTGGGAGGGGGGTTGAGCCACTACCTGCGCTCCTAACTGTGTGCCATTTGGCTTCCCAAAACATATGAAAAAGTTCCCGTTCCGCCCGACTGCCCTTAGCTTTCCCCATATAATGTTAAGTAATCATTTGTTTGTTTATAACTTTTTTGTGAAAAGAAACGGCTCTGTAGAAATCCTTAGGCAAAATATATAACAACGTTTAGCCCTAAGGCTAAACG
>JACQSW010000077.1 GCA_016211095.1 Candidatus Woesearchaeota archaeon
AGCTAATTGAACTTTATGCGGACAGATTTAGAAAGGAGTTTGATGAAAATAAAAAAAGTTTTCAAGGCGTTCTAACATATAAGTCTAAAAAAATTAGGAATGTAATTGCGGGATACATTACTCGAGCAATGAAGAAGCGAGAGCAGGATATTACAACGAAGTAATTTGGGGGGACGAACATGGAAAAGAATGACAACACAATATTTGTGGGTGGGAAGCCATTTATGAATTATGTGACTGGCATAGTGATGCAATTTACAACACAAAACGCTCCGACAGTAATAGTAAAAGCAAGGGGAAAATTTATTTCAAAAGCAGTAGACATAGCAGAAGTATCCACAAAAAGGTTTTTAGAAAAACAGATAGAGCTTAAGGGTATACAAATAAATAGTGAAGAGTTCCAGAACAAAGAAGGAAGGCAGGTAAGAGTGTCAACAATAGAAATAACCCTCGCTAAAATAAGCAAAAAATAAGGGCAAATCTGATATTAGTTATTCTTCTTTTTTTTCAATCCCTCAAAAAAATTTATATAGGTGGCAAACCAGTAATTTAGTTGATGAGTCTAAGTTTTTTGCCACAAAACATTTTTTTTAGTATAGGCCTGCTTCTCATAATCACGACAGCTGTCGGTTTTATGTTCAGGCTCTTAAAGCAACCACTTATTCCTGCATATATAATAACTGGCCTGGTAATTGGCCCGCTTAGTTTAGGCTTAATCACAGATATGGAGCTAATAAGGTCGACATCAGAGATAGGGATAGCTTTGCTGTTGTTTATTGTTGGTTTAGAGATCAATCTGAATAAGCTTAAAACTTTCGGCTCGGTTATTATCATAGCGTCCATTATACAGATGATTCTCACTTTTCTTGTTGCTTATGCTGCTGCTACACTTATAGGGTTTGGCAGTTTCGAAGCTATCGTTAGCGGTTTAGTCCTTACATTTAGCAGCACGGTGATAATTGTCAAGCTCCTTTCGGATAAGGAGCATATTGACACGCTTCACGGTCGGATAATGATAGGCATACTCTTGATGCAGGACTTAGCGGTGATTATACCTTTAACTTTCCTCCAAAAATTCACTTCCGTATCCATTTTGCCAATCCTCATAATTAGCTTAAAATTAATAATCCTGCTCCTCCTTGGCTTGGTCTTCAATAAATTCTTAATCAAAAAAATGTTTGGATTTGCAGCGAGATCACAAGAACTTTTATTCCTAGCCTCAACCGCCATATGCTTCTTGTTTGCAATCATGGCCTACCTCTTAGATGTGCCCATTGCTATAGGCGCATTTATGGGTGGGGTGCTGTTAGCCAATCTGCCTTACCACTTTGATATCGTCGGAAAAATAAGGCCGTTGAAAGATTTTTTTTCAACAGTATTCTTTGTCTCGTTAGGAATGCAAATTGCTTCGTTAAACCTAAAAAACATCTTTTTGCCATTAACAATATTTTTGGTTATAGTGCTAATTATCAAGCCGTTGATACTCTTTTTCAGTTTAGGCTTTCTTGGCCAGGGCAAAAGAACATCTTTCTTGGCAGCGATTGGTTTAGCGCAGATAAGCGAATTCAGCCTGATATTGATCGCGGTGGTAAATCATCAAATTGAATCTTCGCTTTTCTCAACAGCCATCTTGACAGCGATAATAACAATAACATTAAGCTCATACCTAATTAATTATGATGAAAAAATTTATCGGTTCTTCTCCCCAAAACTGGATTTTATTGAAAAGTTTTCAAAGAAATATGCTGTTTTGAGTTACCAAATCAGGGACCATCAAGAAAAACAAGCCATACTTTTCGGCTGCCACAGGATGGGGATGATAATACTAAACACTTTAAGTAAAATGAAAAAACACGTGTTGGTGATAGACTATAATCCCGAAGTTATCACCCATTTGATAAAAGAAAAAGTGAATTGCTTTTATGGAGACGTAACCAACATGGAACTGTTGAAAAAAATAAATTTTAAAGAAGCTAAAATAGTAATTTCAACAATCCCAAACTCAGAAGATAATCAAATATTGTTGGAGTACGCAAAAAAAGTTAACCCGCAACTTATAGTTTTCCTAACTGCAAACCACCTTCACCAAGCACTTGAGCTTTATGATGAAGGCGCAGACTATGTTATACTCCCGCCCGTCGTTACCGGTGAAAGGATATCTAACTTTCTCGAGGGGATGCTGAAAGGAAAAACAGACATTAAGCTTGTAAAGAAGGAACACCTAAAGCAATTGCTGAAAATGAACGAATACTTAATAAACAAAAAGTAGCTAACCACATTATTCTAGGCAAAATGAGAGAAGACGGAGTGCTTATTTGGAACGTTACAGCTGGCTGCAATATGGACTGCCCATACTGCTTTGAGGGCCACAATAAGCCAGCCCACCCAAACATGGGCGAGTTAGACCGCAGACTAAACAACTTAGTAAACAGCATAAGCGGCGTATGGGAGCTGAGGCTGAATGGAGGGGAACTATTTGACATGCCCGGCTTTTTAGATTTCTTTATCCCCGCTATACTAAAAAAAAGCCAGCATAAAATAGCTGTCTTAACAAACCTTACCTGCAGCTTGGAAGAGGTTGTTAAGCTTTCAGAAATGACAAAGGACAGGCTCAGCTTTTTTAGCTCATCACTTCATTTAATGACCAAAAATAATGTCTCAAAAAGATTAATCAACACAAACCCTTATGAGTATTTGGAGAAAGCAAAAAAAGTGAAACAAGCCCTCAACAAAAACAATCCATCTGTTAATTATTATGTAAATTGTGTGCTGTTGCCTTCCAAGCTTGAGCTTATAAAAGAATTCAAAGCCGCATACACAGAGGCAGGTCTCCCCTTGTTTTTCCAGTTCCTAAAAACAGGGCTCAGCCCAAACCTCAAACCGCACATTTACAGTGAAGAGGACCTCAAAAAAATAGAGGCTATTGTTGGGAAAGAGGTTACTAAGAATGATTTGGTTAATTCTGCAGAGAATTTCAAAGGCCATAACTGCCACGCGGGCAGCAAATACCTCATAATCAATGAAGAAGGCAAAGCGTATGTGTGCCATGCGGCAACATCAAACCAAAAACACTGCCTAGGCAACCTATCCGAATCAAAGGTAAATCTTTTTGAAAAACCAATTAAATGCCCCTACCAGCTATGCACTTCCGGAATACCAAAAATCAAAGGGATAATAGGCTCTCAAACCGAATAAAATGAGCACAAAATTATTAGAAAAAGATTTATCGAAAAGAAAAACATTCAATACAGTAAGGAGGCGATGACGACATGTTAGTCGGTTTAGTTCGGCAAGCCTAATTGTGGCAAAAGCACGTTATTTAAAGCATTAACATTAGCAGAGGTTGAAATAGCTAATTACCCTTTTGCAACGATTAAGCCTAATTCAGGCGTTGGTCACGTAAGGATTGAATGTGTTGATAAGGATTTTGGCGTTAAATGCAATCCACGTACTGGTTACTGTGTCGACCACCAAAGATTCGTGCCCGTGCAACTAATAGACGTTGCAGGCTTAGTGCCAGGAGCACATGAAGGATTGGGGCTCGGCAATCAATTCCTTAACGACCTAAACCAAGCAGACGCCTTGGTGCATGTTGTTGACGCTTCCGGCGGCACAAACGAAAAAGGCGAAGTTCTCGCACCAGGGAGTTATGACCCTGCCAATGACGTAAGGTTTTTAGAAGTTGAGCTGGATATGTGGTATTACCAAATTCTCAAGAAGGGTTGGGAAAAATTTGCGAGAACAATCCAGCAGGAAAAGCAGGAAATCTCTAAAGCTTTAGCTAAACAGCTTTCAGCAATGAGGGTAACGGAAGGCATCGCGGAAGATGCTATAAAAAGTTTGAAGCTGCCAGAAAATCCTACGGCGTGGAGCGAAGAACAGCTTAAAAGTTTAGCCTCAAATCTTAGGAAAGCAACTAAGCCAATGATTATCGCCGCCAACAAGATAGACGTGGGGGTTGCTGAAAAAAACTTGGCAAACCTAAAAAAATTATTCCCTGAATATGTAATTATTGGTTGCAGCGCAGAATCTGAACTGGCATTGAAAGAAGCCACAAAAAAAGGGCTAATAAAATATGTTCCCGGAAACCCCTCTTTTGAAATTGTGGGAACAGTAAATGACAAACAGGAGCAGGCTTTAGAAATAATAAGGAAAAACGTTTTAGAAAAATATGGCAACACAGGAGTGCAGCAAATAATAAACTCCGCTGTGTTAGACATTCTAAAATACATCGCAATATTCCCTGGAGGGTTAAACAAGCTCGTTGATTCGGAAGGAAGGGTTTTGCCGGATTGCTTCTTAATGCCGGAAGGCTCAACATCGCTAGATTTCGCTTTCCGCTTACACACAGATTTCGGAAAAAAATTCATAAGGGCAATAGACGTAAAGAAAAGGATAACAATAGGAAAAGACCACAAGCTAAAACACAGGGACGTGGTAGAGTTAATTCTTGATAAATGACTAATTAGGCATGATAACATTTTTATAGCCAAAAAACCCTTTCTTGAAAAAGTTTTCATGCAAAATGGAACCAATAATTAAAGTTCAAAACCTGATTAAGGTATACAAAACTTACAAAAGGGGCACAGGCCTGATTGAAGTAATAAAGAGTTTGCTAAAAAGGAGATACAGGTCAAAAGAAGCCTTGAAGGGGGTAAGCTTTGAGGTTCAAGACGGAGAAATTCTTGGGTTAATCGGCCCTAACGGTGCAGGAAAAAGCACGATAATAAAAGCGTTGTCAGGGGTGCTTTACCCAACGAGTGGGGAAGTAAAAATTTTGGGCTTAACCCCTTGGAAGAACAGGGTAAAATATGTGAAGAATATCGGCGTTGTTTTCGGGCAAAAGGAACAGCTAAACTGGGATCTGCCTGCAATAGACACATTTGTCCTAAACAAAGACTTGTATGATATCCCTAAAGAAATTTTTTGGAAGCGGCTCAGGATGATGCTGAAAATGCTGCAAATCGAAAAAGAAATCAGCGAAACCCCTGTGCGGGATTTGTCTTTAGGCGAGAGGATGAAGTGCAAGCTTACCGGCGCCTTGCTTCACAACCCAAAACTCGTCTTTTTAGACGAACCCACCATCGGCCTGGACGTTATAGCGAAGGACAAGATGAGGGATTTCATAAAATTTGTTAACGCTAAGTACAAAACAACATTCATCATAACAACGCACGACATGCAGGATATAGAAAAGCTTTGCAAAAGAATAATCATAATCAATTACGGAGAAATAATTTATGACGGGCCATTATCAAAAATAAAAGAAGAGATTATTTCAAGCAAAGTTATAGAAGCAAAGTTTGAGGAGTTCAAAAAAAGATTTAGATTCAGCGGATGCAAGGTTTTAGAAAAAACGCCTTACTCAATTAAGATAGAGGTTAACACAAAAAAAGAGAGCATTAAAAGAATCGTTGAATATTTGCTGGCAAATTATGAGTGTGTTGACTTAACCATCACTAACCCGCCGATAGAGGAGATTATTCAAAAAATATATGAACATGAAAAAATACGCAGGCATAGTTAAGTTTGGGCTGAAAACGGGCTTGGCCTACAGATTCGAGTTTATTCTAAGCATATTCACAATACCGCTCTCCTTGTTAGTTTATTATTTTTTGTGGAGATCAATTTTTGAATACTCCGGCCAAACAGTCATCCAAGGATTCACCTTTGAGGCGATGATCACTTATTACACGCTAAGCATGATAGTGGGCTTTTTTACTTGGACAAACATTGAGAAATGGATAGAGTATGACTTGATAGCTGGAGAAATGGTTATTAACTTGCTGAGGCCTATGGATTTTCTTCACGCAAATTACTTCTTTGAACTGGGAATGAAAATTTTTAGTTTAATCACGCAAGCAATCCCCATCTACTTAATTGGCTTAATATTTTTCAGCCTAAAACTCACAACCTTCCTCAACTTATGCCTTTTCATAATAAGCTTAATCCTCGCTTCCTTAATATTTTTTATGATGAGCTATTTAATAGGGATTCTTGCTTTTTGGATGAAAAGGATAAGCGGAATCAGCAAGGCTAAAAGGCCGCTGATAACCTTTTTGGGGGGCGGAATACTCCCATTGTCTTTTTTCCCAGAAACAGCCCAATACATCCTTTACTTTTTGCCATTCCAGTACGTCAGGTACATTCCGATAAGCATCTATTTAGGGAAATTTTCGCTAACATCAGCGTTAGCGTTGATAGGAGTGCAACTTGCATGGGTCGTTGTTTTGTACCTATTTGCAATTTGGTTGTGGAAGCGGGCTTTCCAAAAATTCATGGGGGAGGGAGTATGAACCAATATTTTAAGGTGTTTTGGAGGAATCTCATATTAGAAATCTCCCGAGAGATGGCTTACAAAACAAATTTTTTAATAAAATGCTTAGCCATCTTAGTGATAGATATGGTGCCGCCGCTTGTTGCTATGCTTATCTACAAAACAACCCCTGGAATCCCTGGCTGGGGGTTTGAAGAATTCCTCCTGTTCCAAGGCGTCTTAATCTTTGTTTTGGGTTTAAACGAGTCGCTGTTTATGCGGATGCTGAACATAGTGGTGGAGGCGGTGAAAAGCGGGACATTTGATATGACACTTGTCAAGCCGTTCCCACCGCTGGTTTATATAACGTTTGGCTCGATAAACCTTAACGGATTTGCAGGCATTCTTGTTGGGGCTTCAGTCATAGCTTACTCTATTTGGAAGATTGGCATTAGCCTGCTTTCGCTTAACTTTATGGTCTTCTTGCTTATGGTGCTGTTAGCTATAATCTTTCAATATGGGATTGTAATCCTCATATGTGCATTTGCGTTCCTTTTTGTCAAGTCTCACGCCCTATACGACATTTATTCAAGCATTATGAACTTTGCGAGATACCCCTTAAGCATTTATGATTCAAGCCTAAGCTTCCTCTTAACATTCATTTTTCCAATAGCGGTTTCTAGCCATTACCCAGCAGAAGCATTGCTTAAAGGCCTAAGCCTTAAATGGATTGTTGGGGTAACTTTGCCTGTAACAATCTTCTTTATCCTATGCTTATTGTGCTGGAGATACGCAATGAAAAAATACTCCAGCGTCGGCGGCTAAAAAAAAGTTACGACAAAGACAATTAAAAGAAGAAAAAACTCGCTTCTTAAACTTAGAACGCTACAGAAAAAATGGAGTTTTAGTTAAAAAATGATTTAGAAGAAAAATTGTTTTTTTATTCTAATATTTCTATTGATATG
>JACQSW010000078.1 GCA_016211095.1 Candidatus Woesearchaeota archaeon
ATATAATTCAAAAGGAAAGTATTCTATTGGGGGAAGCGGAACAGGCCTGTATTCAGGTTACAACATAAAACAAACTATCGGCGCAGCAGAAAAATTTGTTGGAATAGACTTATTAAAAATAAATGGCAACAGATGTACATCCGAAGTGGATTACAACAATTTAAAGGCTGTTTTGAAATTCCCGCCAAACAACGACTTCGCAATTTATGTGGCAACCTCTTTCGATGCCGAAGGCCATTACACCTTAGACGCAAGCACAACTTATTGCCAGTTTAAATCGCTATATGAAGGCGCAGACGTTATTGTGAAAGAAATGAGGGATTGGGTTTTGAACCCACAAGATTTATCAACAACCTCCGCAGTGATAAATATTCAGGTATGGTAACATGGATAAAAAAGGATTCATAAGAACAGTCGAAGCTGTAATTGCAATCGCTATTCTATTGTTGTTTGTTTATACTATCCTGCCGAAACAAAAAGTTGCGGTAGATGCTATACCCTACAATGTAGAAGTTGCCCAAAAAGCAATCTTAGAAAAAATAGGCACGGATTCAACTTTACGGCAAGGCCTTGCTGATTTTGCCGTTTTACCAGATGTGCAATCTGCAATTTATAGTTCTGACCCTAATGTTGGGAGCATCCCGACAAACACTGTGGCAGAAACAATCTTTCTCAGCTTAGCTAAAAAATATACACCTGCAGGTTACGATTTTGCTTTTAGGATTTGCACAAAAACAACCTGTGTGCTTGACCCACCAAACCCTGCTGCGATGGAAGATTTAAGCAAAAAATCAGTTTTTATGGGTGACACCATGATTGCTTCAAGCGAAACAGGCCAGAATCCGAGAATTGTAAGGTTTTGGATGTGGAAAAAATAGCAGAGAGTGCGTCATAAAAAAATAAAAAATGGCTAATAGCGATTATTAGCTTCTTTTTTCGAATTCTTTGGCTATGCTTAAATATTTTTCTTTTGTTCCTTTAGCAAAGTTTTTCTTTTCCGCTTCAACAAACCTTTCCAGCATCAATTTTTGGACTTTGCCATCAAGCACGTCATCTGCCATTGGGTAAAGTATGTTGTCTTCCTTGAATATGTGCTCTTGGAGCAATCCTGCATAGCCCTTGGCGTTTTCTATTATTTTTTGGGTGTTTTTCTTTTTCAAGCCTTCTTCTAGCTCTTTTATGTAGTTTCTTCCAAGGTCATGTTCGTGGAGCATTTGGTCTGTTGGGTTGCAGTGCATTTCTACGCTGTCTTTGCGCAATTCATAGAATAGTATGTCTTCTTCTTTTGCGTGATGAAATTTGTCTGCGTAGTTCCTTATGAATTCGATTGCTTTTTTGAAGAAGTCTTCATCAAGTTTTTTCCCTTCTTCCATTGCGTGGCACTCTTTGAAAAGCGCTTCCGTAACTTTTAGTATGTTTTTGTGTTCTTCTGAAAGTATTTCTGTGGCTTTTTTCATTTCAATTACCTCCTTAGTATATTTTTTATAGTAAGTATAAAAAAGAAACTTATATAAATATGTGGAAGTTTCCAAAAGTATACCATGGGAGACCAATGCACAATATACAAAACAGTAGACTTCATAGGCAAGAGATGGACAATCCTAATACTCTTAGAAATCTACAAAGGCAGCTCAAAATGGAAAAGATACTCCCAAATAAAAAATAAAATCCCGGAAATGACCCCCAAAATATTCTCCGCAAGGCTAAAAGAGCTGGAAATACAAGGCCTGATAAACAAAAAGATTGATGCCAAAACATTCCCAATAAAATCCGAATACAGCCTAACAAAAGCAGGCGAAGAATTCATGAAAGTCATCAAAGACGTCAAGCAGTGGACAATAAAATGGAAAAATTATAATCCCCTCTGCAAAAACGGCGACTGCAAACAATGCGAAATTTAAAAAAAAGCAAAAAGCACACAGAAGTCATTCTTTACGCATCCACCTTCAGCATAATTATTTTTCTTGTTTTTGGAATAATTACCTCTTTGATACCAACAAATTTCTTTGCGAGAATGACGCCACCAACATCCCTCGACTACACTTTCCTTATCTTAACGTCCATTTTACTAGGAACTTATATTAGCCTCTACAAATATCAAAAAAAATACTCAACTAAAACGTGCACAGTTGCAGCCTACAGTGGGGGAGCATCAGGATTTTTGGGATTCGGATGCGCAGTATGCAACAAAATCCTTATACTATTATTAGGTGTGACTGGCGTTTTGGCTTACGTCGAACCATACAAACCAATATTTGGATTAGTAGGCGTTACTTTGCTTTCATACGCAGTATACATTAAAAGCAAAAATATATTAAGAGATTAAGGATATGGATTAACTTAAAAAAATACGATGGTAAAAGAAGCTTATATTTGTGAAGAATGCAGCTTAATTTATGCCGATAAAGGCGTTGCAGAAAAATGTGAAGCGTGGTGCAGAAAAACTAAAAGTTGCAACATCCAAATCATCAAAAAAGCAATTGGAAAATTAATAAAATGCTAACTGAAATTCAAAAAAGAAAAATAAGGAATTGGTCAATCTTTATCACCATAATGGCATTAGTCATTGGCGGAATCTACTTACTAGTTTCGAGCATCAAAACCCTGCCGCCCACAGACATAATCGGGCATATTGAACAAAGTCCATCGTCACATATTCTGAAAGAGCCTATGCCTATAAAAATGCAAAAGCACATGCTAGAGCATAGCGATGGCAAAGGCAAGCCAGGTGTAGTAATAAACTATAACTGCAATGATTACCAGTGCGAAGAAGGCTTAGTTAATAACCTTGAGGGGTTTGCCAAAAAGTATGATAATGTTTATGTGGCTCCATTCAAAAATATGGATGCAAAAATAGCTTTAACAAGATACGGCAAAATTGAAGTATTGGATAGTTTTGATGAACAAAGAATTGAGCAGTTCATACAAAATGGATACTAAAAATTTATTTTTCTAAATATCAAATTGACGGTTTATACCTCTTCATCATTAAAGAATTAGTAACAACACTAATTGAGCTGAAAGCCATTGCCGCCCCAGCTATAACCGGATTGAGGAGCCAGCCGGTGAATGGGTAAAGTATGCCTGCAGCAACAGGGATTCCTACGATGTTGTAGAAGAATGCCCAAAAAAGGTTTTGTTTTATTTTTTTCATTGCGTAGCTGCTTAAGCCTATGGCCATAACGACGTCTCTTAAGTCTTCTTTGATGAGGACGATGCTTCCCGCCTCTATTGCTATGTCTGTTCCTGAGCCTATGGCTATTCCCACATCCGCTTGGGTTAGGGCTGGAGCATCATTTATGCCGTCGCCAACCATGCCAACTTTTTTGCCTTCTTCCTGAAGCTTCTTTATCTCTTTGGCTTTGTCTTCCGGCAAAACCTCCGCTAAAACTCTGGCTATGCCGAGTTGTTTGCCTATTGCTTCCCCAGTTCTCCTGTTGTCGCCAGTTATCATTACTACTTCTTTTTCCATTCTTTGCAGTGCCATAACAGCTTCTTTTGAATAGTCTTTTAACGTATCGGCAACGGCGATTAGGCCTGCAGCTTTGTCATCGACGCTGAGGATTACAACTGTTTTTCCTTCAAGTTCAAGTTTTTGTATTTTGCCCTCGTAAGAAGCGATATCAATTTTTTTCTCTTCCATCAGTTTTCTGTTGCCGAGATAAATCGTTTTTCTCCTGTAAACCGCCTTAACACCTTTTCCTGTTATTGAGATGAAGTGGTCTGCGTCTGGAACTTTGATGTTTTTTTCTTTTGCAGAGTTTATGATTGCTTCCCCAAGCGGGTGTTCGGATCTTTTTTCTGTTATTGCAGCAAATTTTATTAGTTCATCCGAGCTGATGTTTGCGAGTTCAACTATGTCTGTGACTTGAGGTTTTCCCTTGGTTAATGTTCCTGTTTTATCGAATACGATTGTGCTTAATTGGTGTGTTGTTTGCAGGGCGGCCGCATTTTTAATGAGGATGCCGTGCTCTGCCCCAAGGCCTGTTCCGACCATGACTGCTGTTGGCGTCGCTAATCCCAAGGCGCATGGGCAGGCTATTATTAGCACCGCAACAAAGATGGTCAGTGCGAAAGCAAATCCGAACCCTAAAACATACCAAATTATGAACGAGATTATCGCTAATGTAATTACTGTTGGGACAAAGTATGCTGAGATTTTGTCTGCTAATTCTTGGATTGGGGCTTTTGAGCCTTGGGCTTCTTCTACTAGCTTGATGATTTGGGCGAGAGCTGTGTCCGCGCCAACCTTTGTTGCCTTAAATTTGAGGTAGCCAGCTTTGTTGATAGTGGCGCCTATAACTTTGTCGCCTTTTGTTTTTTCTATTGGTATGCTTTCACCTGTTATCATTGATTCGTCAACAGAAGAGTGGCCATCTATGATTAATCCGTCTACAGGTATTTTTTGCCCAGGCTTAACAATTACTACATCTCCAACTATCACCTCTTCAATTGGGATGGTTATCTCTTGTTCGTTTCTTATGACTATAGCTGTTTTTGGCTGCAAGCCCAGCAATTTTTTTATTGCTTCTGAGGTTTTCCCCTTCGCAAGAGCCTCAAGCCACCTACCCAAAAGTAGGAAGGCGATTAGCAAACCAGCAGTTTCATAATATAAGTTGCCTTGCGTAGCCTTTCCCGTCCAAATATATATCGACACGACTAAACTATAAACATAAGCTGTTCCTGTTCCTATAGCTATCAATGTATCCATGTTTGCTGTCCAAGTTTTAATCACAGCTGTTACCCCCCTAGTGAAAAATTGGTAGCCAGCAATCATTATTGGGGTTGTCAGCAATAATTGTATGATAGCCATATTCTGTTCTACAACATGAGGCACGGAAAGTTTTAGTGCATGGGCCATGGCAAAATAGACAAGTGGCACGCTGAGAATTACTGCGATTAGGAACTTACGCTTAAGGGCCCTGATCTCTCTTTCTCTTTCTTCTTTCTCAACATCTTTAAGCCCTTCCTCTACCGATTCGTAGCCTGCGTCTCGGATTATTTTTTTTATTTTTTCAGGATTAGTCACTTCTTGGCGATAAGTTATTACCGCCTTTTCTGTCACGAGAAGCTCTTTCGATACGATGCCTTCTGCGTGTTCCAACGCTGAGCTCACAGTGCTTATGCAGTGCGGATTATCCATCCCAATCACTTTTAATCTTAAAACTTTTAGGTTGTTTGCATGTTCCTTGATAACATTATACCCAGTATCTTCGATCTTTTTTTCTAATTCTTCTATCTTTATTTGGTTGGGATCGTAGTCGACGTACGCTTTTTCTGTGGCAAAATTGATGCTTGCGTTAGAAACTCCGCCAGTTTTTTTTAGTGCAGCCTCGATTGTTGCTACGCAGCTAGCGCAAGTCATCCCCTTAATCCTTATTATTGCCTTTTCACTTTTATTTCCGGAAGAACCCTTGATGCTTGTTGAAGATTCTTCTTTTCCTAAGAATTTTTCTAAACAGTTTTTGCTGCAAAAATAATGAGTTCGGCCAGATTTTGTTGTTTTAAATTTGACTGTTGCTGGCTCAACATCCATCCCGCAGATGGGGTCTTTTACCATATTAGATAGTTAGTCTACTCCCACTTAAATACCCTTTCCTCAACCTTAGGTATTCCCTTGATTGTTATTGTGAAGCTCTTTGTTTCTTCCCCAACATCAAATACTAATGCGTCTGTTACGTGATGGCCGCTAAGGCTTGGAGCAGAACTAGGCTTTATTGATTTTCCGTTATATTCCAGCGTTGTGATTTGTTTGAGGTCGAATTGGCTTAAATCAACAGAATGAGTGTTAGCAGCTATTGTGACTTTTAGCTGGCCATTCTCCACCCCTTCCGGCGTTAAGTCTATTCCTACATTGCCCTCATCTGTGTTGCCGCTAGCCTTTGTTTCAAATCCTTGGCTATTTGGAGGTGCATATGCGGTTGTTTTACCGTTACTGCTTGCTTTTTTTGTGTTAAACCATGTTGGTTGGATAAGGGCAAAAATAAGCCCCGCCACTACCACAATTAATAATCCGTATAGTATATATTTTGTATAATCTTTTTCCATTTTTTTCACCTTCTATTAAACTTGTCTTTTGCAAATAAAATTATTGCGGTTAAAACAATTAGCCCCCCAAAAATCCAAAAGAAAGTGGAAAATTTTTGTAAAGGCTGGAACGGTACGCCGGCAATTATGAAACCCGAATTTAAGATAATTAGGTTTTTTGAGATGCATTTCTTTTTGAAGTAAACTACCACGGTGATTATTAAAAATATTACCGCAATCACCCATAATGGTACAGCGATTTTTGTAAGGAACAACAAAGGCATCCCAGCTACGGCTATTCCAACCATGCTTAAGAGCGCCACTATGCCTAAGCAGATGTTGTGGCATACCTGCCACGATCCGAGGATGCTTGTAGCGCCCGAAACGCTCCCTGTTGCCCCTATGAGCTTTTCTTTTATATTTCGAATCATTTAGTGGCCGCAGCATCCCTTGTGCTCTTGGTGCTCTTCCTTCTTTAGTTCTGCTTCATATTTTTTTAGGCAGTTCTCATGGCAGAACCACTCGCCATGCTTGCTTATCCCTTTTCCTTTTTCTTCTTTCATTCCGCATATTGGGTCTTTTTTCTTAAACAGTCCAAACATTTTTTCATGCCTCCCTTATTTTTTTGTATTTATATGGCCAATCTTAGTATTTAAATATTGGGCAATATCAGGGAAAAATTAGTGAAACCATTTTTAAACAGCCAACATTTACCATTCCTTGCAGCAATCAACGATTTTTTTCATTAACTCAGAAAACTTTTTCACCATCTTATTTTCTTTTGTTTCAATATTCTCTGTTAGTTTTTCTGTGCCAATCATTTTTAAGTTTATGGCAAAGAACAATGAATAGAGGTCGAATGCTGATTTGAAGAGGGGGGCAGCCTCTTTTGGCCCTTTTTTGGAAAGTTCTTTAGTGCCAACCTCAATCAGCCTCATGCTCGCGCCAAGCAAATGTTTTGATATACAATTATGCACTATTCCAGTAAACGTTGTATATGATTCATCTTTTAGCACCGCTAAATTGAATACGTCGCCTTCGTAATGCTCTCTTTCTATTTTTTTTATAGGTATTGCAATACAATCTTCATTGACATATCCAAAGTTGCCTGAAGTTTTTCTTCCAAAATCATAATTTAGCTTCATCATTCTAGCTAAATCTCTAGCTGAGTCACCACTTATCCGCATATTAAAATAGGCATCTGTTGTCGGAACAATTTTTCTTTTATTAATATAGGAAATTTTAGGCGTAATTTTTTCTAAAGAATGCAAAATGCCTATCTTGAACAAGATCAATCTTAATTGGAATGCTAATTCTTTTGAAGATGTGAACATATTAAGAGCATATTTTACTCTGCATCCATCACCCAGAAATATTCCGCGTATTAGCGGGAATAGTTTTTTATGTGGGAGGTATAATATCCAATTGGGCAATTTTTTGGATTTTGAATTTATTCCAAATTGCTCAAAAAATTTGATTACCGTCCGTTTATTAATAAAAATTTCTATTGTTGATTTCCTTAAATAAACCCTCGGTTTTATTTTAAATGCCTTTTCTATTTTTTCGAGAACACCCTTAGCTAATCTTTTTTCATGTCTCCCAAAGAAAAATCCGCAATATTGACTGGTCTTCTTACTTTTCTTATATGTGTAACACCTTTTGCTGACGCATCCCTCAGCCAAATAGAACCCAATCAATTCCATTAAATCCTCATCAATTTTAACTTTTATTTTTTTTGAGAAGGTAGTTGGTTTAAAACATCCTTTATTCACCCATGAATAGGTTATTTCTTCAGACAGTTTATCTTTTATCTTTTTAATTCTCGGAAAGATTAAGAAGTCTTCATCTGAAATTTCTTCGGATTTTTTCCATATAAGCTTAGCGGGGTTGGTGCTAAAATCTTTTCTCCAACACGTTTTTTGCTTAACGCGCACATCTGACGCGCAGTAAATCCTATGACCAGGAGTTACTAATAGGGGGAGATTTGTATAATAAGGGCTTATTTTTATTAATTGCCCTTTATATGGTCGCCGAAATGTTTCATAAATTGGCATAAACCTGCCTTTATGCGTAAGTGTTAGCATAGACTTAGTTATTTCATCTATCTTCTTTGCAGAAGGGTTAGTAAAAATTAATGAATCAGGATGTAAGCACCATTCCTCACCTTCAGGCTTAACGACTATTCTTTTCAGCAGGTTTTTTCTCAACTCCCTCACTGATTTAAGCATTTCGAGATATTTTTCGTTATTAGTCTTCATCGCTGTAAAATAAAAATGTTCCTCGAGGCTCACCAGATTCATTAATGCTATGCTGAGATCCTCATCTGTTGACAGGTCAACTTCCCCTTTCTTTACTTCTTCAATTTTTTTCAGCCACTTCTTGACTTCGTTTTCTTGCATCAAAAATTTCAACTCCTTATAATATTAGTTGCATAAGCACAGCGCCTATTAGCAACAACACGAATGTTAACAAAACCCCTTGGAAGGGCATAAGCTTTCCGTTCCTTAAATTTACTATTTTTTTGCTAATCCACGGCGTTAAAGAAACCACTATTAATCCCAATATGCTCCCTACAAGAAAGAGGTTCAAGATGTATGTCCTGTTTAGCAATGAGCCGTAATTCCCTATTAGTGAGATATATACTGGTTTAATACCGTCCATTAATTTTAACAGAGGGATGACTGTTGTCGCAAACGAAAACAGCACTAGCGCTGCTCTTTGTCCTGGAATATATTTCTTTTTGATGAGCCCTGAGACCCACCAACCCATTGACGCAGCAAACGCCCCTATGAATAATCCTATAGCCGCCTGATTAACGCCTATCAAAGTGGCTCCACCTGCCAACGCTACAGCCCCAACTGTGCATAATGGGCAGTGAGCGCTGACTTCGCTTAATAAAAAAAGAAAAGAAAAAGGCGTAAGCAATAACAGTTTTTTTAGTCGCATCTTTTTGTTCCCCGTTTTAGAAGGTCATGTACGGTTCGTAACTACCGTCCTTCTTCACTGCGTAAACAACTAGGTCTCCGCTTTTTCCTCCAGTCATTCCAGGTGCGCCTGATGGCATTCCCGGAAGAGCGATTCCCTTGATGTCTGGCTTTTCAGTCATTAGTTTTCTGATTGCTTCAACTGGGACGTGGCCCTCAATGAAGTAGTTGCCTAGTATGCTTGTGTGGCAGCTTTGCAGTGCGCTTGGGACTCCATAATCTTTTTTTACTGAATCAACTTCAGACATTTCCATAACTTCTACGCCTAAATCATCCTGTTTTAGCATGTATCCAGCATATACTGTGCAGCATCCGCAACTGTTAGATCGGTGAATGACTAGATCGTTTTCTCCCCCAACAGCTACAGCGTTGCCTGTTTCTTTATTTTTGTTTGAACCGCAGCCAGCTAAAAATATCCCTAATGCTAGGATTATAATCAGCATGCTTAGCTTGGTTATGTTGTTAATTTTTATCATTTTGTATAAACCTCCAACTAATTTTTTTATTAAAGAACTGAAACAGCTTATATAAATAGCGGTGAAACTAGTTTCATTTAAGAATTACGATGTTGGTCATGCCCCTTCTTTTCCTGTCAACAACTCCGCGGCCAGTCATCCGGTCAAGTATCCTAGTCATTTTAACTTTTGAAAATCCTGTTTCTTTTATGAGTTCACTCTGGTACATTGAGCCCTCTTTTTGCTTTATCACTTCGTAAACTCTCTTTTCTTCCTCGCTTAGTTTTGAAATATCTATTTTCTTAAATTCAGGTTTTTGCCCTTCTTCTTTTTTTGTTGTAGTAAAGATTGTAGCAAAGGTTAGATATACTCCGCTTAAGAGGATTAAAAAATCTACGCCGAATGCCAAAATTATAAACCAAGAAGTGCCCTCTTTGTGGGCAGGGCAATCAGTCATACTCAAATCAGGATTAGAACTAACTGCGTCACAGAGGAAAACGTCTCTCTCGTCTATATCGGATTTCACGAAGGATATAAGAGCCATAATTATTAATGCAAAGATTATCAACAATATCCCAATTTCCCTTGCTTGCCATTCCAAAAACTTTCTTTCATTGAACTTTACCATTGTAACTTAAATTTGCCTTAAATTGAATTAATATTTAAACCTTATTATGAATATTATCTCGAGCTTAGTATTCTCCTTCCTGTTGATGTCGCTTTTAAGGATTTGAATCTCCCTTTCTGCTCAACCTGTATCAAGCCCATTTTTTGTAGGTTTTTTATTTTTGCTCTTGTTGTTGGTTTTGTGATGTTAAAATTTTTTGTAATGTCTTTGTAAGACACGAGCTTGTTATTTATGTTCTTTTCATTGATATAATTAAGGGCGCCGAGTTCAAGTTCTGATAGCTCTATGCCTTTGCTTAGATGTTTTCCATATAGGTCAACGGTCTCTGCTTCTATCGCTTTAATTTGAGATTCTTTTATGAGGGATGGATTAGCTGAGAGGATTATGATACAATCTTTTGTTTGGGCTAAGTCTTTGATGGCATGCAATTTTTTGATGGCTTCTTCAAATTTATTTTCATTTAAGATGTAGTCAAGCCGGTCTATTAAGACGACACTTTTCTTGCTTTTTTTGATAAATTCTGAGATTAGCTCGTATAGGTTGTCGATGTTTGTTTCGCATGCCACGCCTTCTACTTTAATGTTTGTTAGCCATATAAATGAGGTTTTTTGCAGGTTATACTTTTTCTTGATTACGCGCGGGTCGTTTCTTGTTATTCCGAGCCCTGCAAATCCCTTGTTGAGGCAGCTAATAAACAGTTCATGCGCATGGTTTTCGTCGTCTTCTTTTACTAGGTAAACTTTTTTTGCGTCTAAGCTTAGGTCCGCCTGGGAGTATTTGTCTTTTTCCACCTCAACTTTTATGCCGAGGTTTTCTAGTGTTACATTAGTTTTTTCTAATTTGGATTGCGCTTCTTCTTTTGATTTGTAGCTCGAGATTAGGAGGAAGAATACGCCGAGAATTACGATTATTATCAGCCCTAGGTTGATGATATGGCTTTTTTTGAAGGATTCTACCTCTTTATTCACATTTTTTAGTGGGGTTAAAACAATCAACCTCCATTTTTCTGCGCCCAAGCTGATATCTGATGAAGTTAGGATGGCATCGCCGAATGGTTCTATGTTGAGGATCGCGTCTAAGTTTTTTGTAGCTTCTGGAAGTTTACTTTTTATTTCATGATAACTCCCTATATCATTACTTTTTAGGATGGTTTCTTCTGTGTTAAGATTGATTAGCAGGAAGAAATTTTTTTCTGACCCAAAACTTTGATGGATAGAGGAATAGTACAAGCTATTTATATCGATAATGCTCAGTAGCAGCCCCTTGAACTGTCCCTTAAAATTGGGGTAAGGGGTGTATTCTGTTGTTTCGAAAAGCGGTGCCGAGACGATAATTTGGCTATTTGTTCCCTGCCTTTCTACCCCGCTTATTGCCGGTTCATTTGTTTCTTTTGGGATTTTGAAGTAATCCTTATTTTTGATGTTTAAGCCGATGTAACTTGAAAAGGCTGGTGATGAGCATTCTATTATGTTTCCTTCTTTATCTACTCTTAGCAGGGACTCTATTTTGCCTTCTATTTTTTCGTGGACAATTTTTATATTCTGTTTGCATTTATTCGCGTCCAAGCTTTCAATTTTTGGGAACTTAGTTAATGTTACAAGGTCATCTTTAACTTGGGTTATTTGGGACTCGATTTGTTTTGCTACATACTTTGTTTCTGTTAGCTGGTTTTCTTTTATTTGGGATAAGATTAGTCTGTCAACTTTTGAAAAAGAGAGAAGGTTGGTTAATACGACTATCCCTATGATAACAAAAAAGATAAGCATCAGGATGAGTAGCTTGTTGTTTTTCACTGTTTTTTCACCTATTAATTTTTGTTAGCCTGAGCTGTTTTATAAATTTTCCCTATTTTTTCCCTATTATTTCCTCTTGTTTAAATATAAGATTAAATACTTAAAAGGTAGTCTTGAAACCAAAAAGTATATTAATCGGATAAAATTGGTTACGAAAAAAGCATTATCCAAAAAAAAAAATTAGTTGGAGGTTAAAATAAAAAAATGGAAGGACAATCAAAAGAC
>JACQSW010000009.1 GCA_016211095.1 Candidatus Woesearchaeota archaeon
AAATTAGGGGTTGTAATTATTTAAAACTTTGGGTGAAAAAGTAAATGTTTAGCTTGATCATAAAAATTGCCTTAAAATTTAAAATAAGCATATGAGAAAATTAAAGCCGCAATCACAAATATAAGGATAGAAACGGCAATTGATTTATACACTCCTATCTTAGGGGCAAAATAGATGATAGAAATCATATAAGGAGTCCATGAAACAATTGTTCCTATGAGAACAAACCTTGCATGATTAGCTACTTGTTGGGCTGACCCAAATTGCCCGATAAATAGATAAGATATCCATGTAAAAACAGGGAACAATGCTGCTAATCTTGACAATAAAGGCATCCCTGACTCTTCTAAAGCTACAATCGCTGTTGTTATTATTCCGCCAGTTATGAAATAGAGCAAGTATTTTATCCATGCCATAAGGGCAACAAGAAAGATAGAATTAATAAATTATTTGTTTTGGCGTAATTGTAACTTTCTCGTGCTTTGCACTCCAACTTTTTAGCAATCAATTTGAATTTTATCTTTCCGTATCAATCTCGCTAAAATTTTGTCTCATTGTGGCCTAATTTTAATAAAATAGATTGTAATCACCTTTTTTCATATCTTTTACGCAAATCGCTTATATTTTTAAAACTAATAGCCTTTTGTTTTTTGATTTTATTCATTTCTTCTACAAATTCGGGTCTCAATTCCTGTTCTAAAAAGGCTTGTTCATGTTCATCAATTATTAATGTTATAGCTCCAGATTTATTTTTCAAATAAAATTTACCTTTTACTATATTTAACACCCTATCCCATTTTTCTTCTAAATCTGTTCGGGGCTTGTTGGTCTTTAATTGGGCTTCCACAATTTTCTATATTTCATGGTTGCAATTAAGAGAAAAAAAGTTTTTATTCTTGCCAGCTGCAGCCTGTTTGTGCTGAGCAGGTTGTTGCGCTGTTTAAAACGCTGCATTGGGTTGCGGTTCCTGCGCAGTTGTTTCCTGATAGGCTGCACCCGCTTTGTTTTGCGCAGTTTTGCCCCATATCTGCGCATATGACGGCTGTTCCTGTGCATCCGTGCTTAACGCATTGCTCATCAAATGTGCCTAAGTCTTCTAGGTCTGAGCATCTAGAGTAGCCTGCGTCAGTCATTTCTTTTGGGAAGCTAGGATTATCGTATCCTACTCTGTCTTTTAGCCTACACTTAAATTCGCATGATGCTTTTGCCAAAGCTTTTGTTTCTTTTGTTAGTTCCTTAACGTCTTTTTGTTCTCCAAATATTTTTTCCATGCCGCCTAAGAAGAATAGGGCTATGACTATTAATGCTATTAATGCTAATGCTGCGATGATTAAGAAGTTGAGTGATAGTTCTGTGCCTTTCTTGTTATTCAAAATATTTTTCCACCTCTTTATCCTGTTTATCTTATTTGGCAATTTACTATTTAAACCTTTCTGTAACGGTCGGCGAGAGTTCTTTAATCTTTTTTCTTATTATTGCATATTTTGTTTTTATGGTTTTCAGCTTTTCTTTGTAGTTTGTTAGGTGGTGGCGTTGAAGCAGTAACTTCTTCAAGGTGGAGCTGCGCAGTTTTATCTTATTCCAGAATAATAATACAAAAATGAGAATCGCTGCTAATAAAATGAGGCTTATTGTTAGTTTGTCCCTTGGTTTTTTGCAATCAACATCAGCCCCGGCTAAGCAATCCGGATCGCAAATGCCCTCCTTTTGGCTGATACAAACACCGTCTTTTTGTGTTAATGGGCAATCGTTTGGGCAGGACAGATAATTCTCTTCCGAATCGCACTCTGTGTTGTAATTGCAGAAATCCAAGAATTTTGTGTATAGGGCTTCATTATTTTTTAAAAATTGGAGCTTATACATTTCGGTGGTGTAAGGTATTTTTTGTTCAAAAACTGCGGAGCCTATTCTCCTGGGTGGGTCGGCTAATAGGAAGAATTCCAAATCATAGCTGGCGCTAAAAATTGTTTTTCCATCAACATCAGTTATAAGCAAAGTGTATTCCCCTTCGGTGTAATAGCTTGATTCTTTGCCAAACGTTACATAAACTGCATCTTCTAAGATTTGGCTGTCTTCAGAAATCACCAGCCTCACATCTAAGGCGGGGTTAACAGCATAAACCGAACTAATTAAACCTAACAAAATTAGTGCCCATATCAAACTTTTTTTTACAAACATTGTAATTGCGGCTGCGATGCCAAATAGTTGTATTCTTCTATGCTGAATGAATTTAATGAAAGATAGTTTGACATTGAAGTTTTTCCCCCCTTATCTAATGATCCGTCGCTGTTTACATCTTCCGAGTTCATATCGTAATTGCCCTTGCACCACCTGCACCCCTTTACGTAAGGGTAGCCTTCCTCCGCTTCGGGTGCGCAACAATTTTCTGGGGAGCAGCCGAGCTTTTCGCTTAGCGGGTTAGGGTTTGCTTGGAATCCGCAAATGGCGCTGAAGCCTGTATCGCTGCAATCGCAGTATTGATCCCTTAAGCCGAATTTGTGCCCTAATTCGTGGACAACGTCGCCAACATATTTTTGCTCAACAATTATCGCTGCCGCACCCGAGGAGGTCCATCCCCGCTCATTATAATTGCATGCGGGTTGGCTGGCTATGTTTGAATCGTCTATTCCTACAACAAAATCGTAGTCTTGCCCAGTTACTGCTTTGTATTGGTCCGCGCAATTTTTTAAGTATTTTAAAGCGTCCTTGTAACAGTTAGGCTTTGCAGTTGGGATGAAGCACACCCCACTTGTCCAGTTTGATCCGTAATTTGTTTTTTCGTCGGCAAAAAGTTTTTTGAACCTCAATGGGCACTTGTTCAATGGGGCTGCTTTTAAGAAGGAGTCTAATGCTTTGTTTGCGAATTCAAAATATGATTCACTTGATTCCCAATTTACAGGTATGGCTAATACTCTGAGGTTGATTTCTTCTAAAAAGTCTTCTTTGTTGCCGTAAAGTGAGCAGTCCTTGTTGCTTATGGTGCAGTCAGGGGGAAATATTATTTTGTCCCTTATATCTTTTGGGAAATAACAAACTGGGTTAACATAATTGTTGGTCCCTTCTTTAACCACAACAACTTTTTGTTTGTCTTCTTTTCCAAAACAAACTTTCTCTTGAGGCACGTTTTGTGGTAAGGATTTATCTATCAAAGATATGGCCAAGTCTTGTTCTTTCAGCCCTCTCCGCGGGGCTAATATCCCTATTTGCTGCCCCTTTTCTACCCTGCTTCCAATCGCTAAATTTGAAGATGGCAAGGCATTCCCGTATTCTAGCCTGAATTTGTCTTGGTCAATAACAATTTTTCTTTCTGCATCGCTCATTTCGGTTATCTCTCCTGATTCTACGGCAAATATTTTGCTTCCCTCTTCTTGTTTTATGCTTATCCCCTTGTTGCACTGCCTCGTCTCAGTTGTTCCGAAACAAGAGGTTAAATAATAATTTTTATCTGCGCTTTCTGCTGGCCAGCTATGCGAATAATTTTCTCCGGAAGCAACAGGGCATGTTTGCACATTTATAAGGTTGGTTTTTGATTTTTTATCAGGCATCAAGAACGCGAAGCTGTCTTTTACAAAAGCAAATTTTATCCCTCCGCCAAAAAAGTAAATCTTGGAAAGATTAATTGGGGAGCTAAGTGATGGAATCCCAAGTTTGCAGTCTTCAAAGAAGTTGAATGTTCCGTTCATTATTGAGAAGCAGCCCTCCTTCGCTAAGGCTAAATAATTAAGGGGGGGTTCAAGATAGAATGGCTGGGCCAAATCAAATGTTTTTTCTGCGCGTATCGAAGTGTTGGTTGGAACAAAATTTTCTTCTCGCGAAATTACTAGCTGAATCTTCAAGTCTTGGGCTGCCACTACCCTAATAAAATAATTTGGAGGTAGATCTTGTAAGGAGATGGTGCATGCGCATTCTTGGGTTGACAAACTTTTTTTGCAGCCAAAATATTGCTGGGTAAAATCATCAAAAACTTTTTTTGCCTTCTCCTCAATCTTAATATCCTTGAAAGAGCAGGGGGGTATTTGGGAGAAATATTTTTTTATTTGATCCTCAGAAAGGTTTGAATAGATGGAGAGCCTTTTTGTTAATAAGCAGGCGTCATTCTTTGATGGCTTATAAATTTCTTGGATGGAAGGAAAAAAGTAGTATTTTTCTTTGAAAGATTCGGCGAAAAATCCTTCATTATCTGCACGCAGGTTTATGTTTTTTAATGGGCTGCATGATTGTTTGCTGTTTTTTAGCACCCCTGTCGTTATCCCTTCCAAATCCTCGGAGCGAAGCACATCGCCTTCGGTGTCTGTTAGGGTTATTGTTGTTTTTTGTTGGTCTTCATCAATATTTAAGGTGTACCCCCCCGTGAAAGGCAGGGGGTATACATCGCATAAGCAGTCTTCCCCGTTCAGGCAGTCTTTGTAAGCCTTCACTAGGTTGCTAAACATGTTAGTGGCTTGCTGGCGTTCGTAGTCGTCGCTGCGCGCAACTTTTATAAGAATATTTTCTTTCAGAATGTCTGCTTTGCTAAAAATTTCGGTGAAAGAAGCAAGGAGTATCAATCCGACAGAAAGAGACAGGATAAGGGTTACAAGCAAAGAAATTGAAAAACGCATCTTCTTTTAAACCCCTAAGAAGTTTCTAAAAAAATCTTTGATAAATAAGAGTATTCTGTCCCTTATCGTTGTAGAAAGTGTAAGCATCAAGATAAGTATTGTTAGCCCTAATAGTATCACTGCCATATATTCCCATGCCAGCTTCCCTTTTTTGTTCATTGTTTATTTTTGTTCCTCTTTTAGGGTATAATAAGCCCCACGATAAGACCCGACTTTTTTGAGGTATTTAAATTTAATTAACTCTGCAATATCTTTTAATGCAATTGGTAAGGAAACGTTATTTATATTCGCATAAGTCTTTGATTTTATTGTTTTATTTTGTCTAAGATATCCCATTGCATTTAACTGCCTTTGGCTTAGGTCGCGCATGCCCCGTCTCGGTTTTATTGTACTTTTTATATTTCTTAAAGTTACTACAAAAAAACCGCCCTCAAAGCTAAATTCAGGGTCTTTTAATCCAGATTTCCGCATTTCATTTATCATTTTCGGGATGCCAGTACCGAGCCCTTCTACATAATGGCAATCTCTCAAAAGTCTGTATGTGATTGGATTTCTTCTTACAGATCTTTTTCCAAAAAATTCTTTTGGCAATCCTTCTGGAAGCCCTCCTGGATTGCTCATTTCAATGCGGTCATCAAAAAGGTTTATTTGAATGGAATCGTAGCTGTAATAATCCCTATGGGCAATTGCATTAACTACCGCTTCCCTTATTGCTTCAATGGGGTATTCTTCTACTTCTATTCTTGTTGCAGAGCCTTCGGGGATAATAAACCTTTTAGAAATATTTTGCCTTACGAATGCCATTGTCTGCTCTATATTTTCAAACGGATTAGATACAAAATCTTTTTGCGATATAACCTTAATTGGCTTTATCCCATCAAATCTAACAACCCTTACTTCACTCTGGGGATGCCATTTGATAGGGTTTTGTGAAAAGAAAAGCGATGCAACATTTTTTAATTTTATATCACCATTTGATTTTCCTAACATGTTGCTGATAATAAAGTCTTTCAAACTGTTTATTTTTAAATAATCTTCTTGTCCTCTCTTAGCAAGGTATAACTTAACTTTATTTTCATCCAAATCTCCAAATTTAGCTTCAGAATCTTGCTCATCAAAGCATAGAATCTGTTTGTTTTTAAGGAAATCAAATAGGGACTGCCCTTCCAGCCGCCTATTTGTGCTTCCAATTCTAATATAAACTACGCCTTTGAAAGTATGGGCGTTTTTATCATTTGCCATGCTAACCCGAATTAACGCGATTTTTCTGGAGTCAATATCAAAAATAGATGTAGAGATTATAGGCAAAGATTGTACTGCTTGATTGGCATTTGCTATGTTTTGTTGCAAGCTGTCAAGATTGCAGGTAAGCCCTTTAATCTCGCCTTTTTTTGAAACCCCAAGAATAAAGTAGCCGCCATCTGTATTTGCAAAGGCACAAATAGTTTCAGATATCTCACAATTTTTCGGACAACCCTCTTTAAACTCTACTTCCTGGTTTTCTCCATTCTTTATTAATTC
>JACQSW010000079.1 GCA_016211095.1 Candidatus Woesearchaeota archaeon
AATCCGTTAAAAGTCGTGAGGATAAACTTTATATAAGCAAAAAGCTAATTCTCTATTAGGTGATTAGGTCTGTGCTGAAAAAATTTTTAATAATAACTTTTATGCTTATCTGCGCATCATTTGCAGGGGGAAAGATAGAGGGCTATGAAAATTACAGCGCATTAGAAACATTTGTAGAAGTATACTCTGAAATTAACATAAGCCACCTAACGGATAATTACGCAATAGAATACCTAAACGCTAATCTTACTTTTTTCCCAAGAAAGTATGACACCCAAATCTTTGCAAAAACAAAAATTAGCGCTGAACCTCAAGCCCAAACAGAAGAAAGAGAAAACTCCATCTTTTATTATTGGGGAGACGCAGAAAAATACTCCAAACTCAACTACAAAGTAGAAGGGAACGTTAAGACTATTAATAGTTTTGTGAAAATCCAACAAAAAATACCTTTTCCCTTGCAATATGTGCCAAAAGAAATATTGAGCTATACTCAACCAACAAAAACAGTCGTCATAAACGACGCCATAAAGAAACAAGCAGCAGAACTCGCCCAAGGAGAAGATGACATGTACGAAGTAACTTTCAAAATAGCTGATTGGGTGCAAAAAAACGTAGAATATGACTTAAACACAATGACTGCTAAAGCAGTAAAAGACTCTGTATGGGTCTTCGAAAACAGGCAAGGCGTATGTGATGAATTAACCAACCTATACCTCGCAATGCTGCGATCATTAGGCATACCAGCAAGATTTGTTTCAGGGCAAGTTTACTCAAACGTAATTAACGGCTTTGGTGCGCATGGATGGGCAGAGGTGTTCTTCCCAGGATACGGATGGGTTCCTGTTGATGTAACATTCGGGCAATTCGGATGGATAGACCCAAGCCATATAACCTTCCAAGTCTCTGAAGACGCAACTACACCAGCAGTGGATTACCAATGGAAATCTCGGAATATTGAAGTAGAAACCGGAGAGTTAGAGGTTGAAGTAAGTTCTATAAAGAGCTATGGCCCAGAAGAAAAGTTTATCCAACTAAAAGTAGAAACCCTCAAAGGCAGCGTTGGCTTCGGAAGCTTCATACCCCTATTAGTTACTTTGGAAAATCCAAACAAGTTTTATGTTCCAACAAGTGTCTTCATAGTTAAAGCACCGGGGCTTCTTGATAAAAGCAACGTAAAAACAGCTTTGCTGAAGCCATTAAGCAAAAAAACTCTCTTCTGGGTAATTAAAGTCCCCCAAAACTTAAACAAAGAATTGATTTACACCGCTGAAATTGAAGCTACAGCAATTTATGGCAACAAGGCACGCACAGAAATAGAATACGCCGAAGGTTTTGAAGTATACACAGAAAGCTGGGCGCAAGAAATCGTGGATAAACTTCAGGAAGTAAGCAAAAAAAATTTATTTTCAGAATTAAAATTTGATTGTAGCCTTGCCAAAGAGAAATATTACAAGAAAGAAAAAGCGAATGTTGACTGCACAATAAAAAATGTTGGCAACACAAATCTGGATAAGATAAATACCTGCTTAGAGCTTGATTGCAAAGAAATTAACCTCACAATTGCTGAAGAAAAAAAATTTTCGTGGACAATGAACCTAACAAATGCAAAGAGCCAAAAACTCGTGGCAACTGCTGAATACCAAAACAAGATAGCCTCCTCTTATCCAACTCTTTACATCGTTGAAATCCCAAAAATAAGCGTTGAGAATTTTACGCCGCAAAGCATAGAATATGACGAAGATGGGAATATGGAATTCACACTAAAAAGCAGCGCTTCTGCAAAAGAAGTTGTTGTCAACATTGAAGGCTTAGGCGCATTTAAGGTGGATAGCCTCATAGGAGAACACGACTTTTCCGTTCCATTCAAAGCCAAAAATTTTTACAAACAAAAAGTGTTAATGAAATTATTCTTTAAAGACGAATTAGGAAAAGAATATGAGGAAGAAAACGAATTTAATATTATGGTGACCAATCTCCCTTGGTATATTAAATTACTTAATTGGATCGACAGTCTAATATGAGAAAATTATTTCCTTTGCTGTTTTCCAGTGATCATCAGGTGCTGGCCTTCTTGCTCAACATCGATATAGTCTAGGTCGTTCAGCAGTATGTCATTTCCCGGCAACAAATAATTTATGTCTAAACCTTTAAACAAGATTTTATGGATTTTTTCGAATTCTAAAACCTTGTCTGGGCCGCTCTCATCAAGGTGAGGATTATTCTTTTTGAAAAGGCTTATGAAACATGGTCTTACAGAATGCTCTTTGTCTTCATCTGTGCCCCTTTTTCTACCGATAAGGGCGCTTTTTGTGGTATACCTCATTTTTTTTGTATCTCTTAAGCAGCTTCTGATTTAGCTGCTTCTTTAGGGACTATGCCCAACACTTCTTCAACAGTTTTTGCGCCGTGCTTAATAATTTTTAAGTTTACTTGAACTATCCTGTCAGAAACTGTGTTGCCAACAACTGTCTTCTTAACCCGCATTCCTTTCCGGTTGATTGTTTTTCTTGTTACGCCAACTCCGCCAGATACCAAAATCTTTTTTCTTTCGGGACCTTCTATATCCAGTCTCATCGGGAATCCTGAACTGTCGCTTCCGCCAGTTATTTCTAAGTCGTAGCCTGGCATCCCTACTTCTGCACCGTTAACTTTGTCTTTTATTTTTCTGCCAACAAAGAGGTTTTCAGGCAAAGTTTTTTGGTAAGTCTTGCCAGTCTTTGAATCGTTGATAACAATTTTTAGTTCAACCATTTTTCATAAGAAATGGTTTTGATGGTTATTTATAAAGTTTTTGAATT
>JACQSW010000085.1 GCA_016211095.1 Candidatus Woesearchaeota archaeon
GGTTTGAGTTTTGTGCCAAAGCAGAAGCATCAATTACTCCATCGTTGTTTGCGTCTACTTGTGTTCCGTCGTTTTTTACTATATCTTTTAAGTAATGGAATGGCGCTGCGCCAAAAACATTCAAGCCCCCAAGAATAATCACAATCACCGCTAAAGTTGTAAAGTATACTTTTTTGCTCACCATCTTATTTTTTTCCTCCTCTCGTTATTGTTTATGGCACCATTAGCCTGTTTGCCTTTTTAAATATGTCGTACAGCGTCCAGGCTTGTGCGGCCGCTGCCTTCATGGCCCTAGTTTTTTCTTCATTAACTTCTTTGCCTGTGAGTTTTTCTTCTGGCGTTTTCTTTTCCCTTTTTGGAAGCTTTAGGAAGCTGAAGAGTTCGCCGAATGCGCTGAAGATGGATAAGAAAGGAGCAATTATCCCTTCTCTTTCCGGCTCTTCTTTTTTTTCTTCTTTAGCAAACACTTCGCCTGCTTCCTCTAAGTATTTTTTTAAATCATCTTTTAGGGACATCATGGTTGCGTCCATAGTTGATATTAAATCTAAATCTTCTTCGTCTTTTTTTCCCTTATATGCATTGATTTGGTCGCCTGTCACAACGTAAGGCTCAATTGTTATTTCTGTCCTGCCAACATGCGACGGCTGTTTTTGCCCGTGCGGGGTGTAAGTCAATTCAGGTATAGTTACATAATTGAATTTTATGCGGAGGCAGGGATGGTAAAGCCTATAGCCTTTTTTCATGTATGCGAGCAGCTCTAATTCTACTTTAGCTGTTTCGAATGCTGAAACTAAGTCGGCGTCTGAATAGTCTCCTTTCAGCTGCAGCTGCTTTATCGTTCTCAAGTAAGGCCTAACCCAGTCCATGTAAAGCTTTATTGAGTTGTAGTGCTGCCTCAAGTATTTGATTTTGAACATCCTTGAGCTTTTCATTTCTGTGTAAGTCTTTTCTTTCCAAACGTAGTATTGGAAGAGTTTTTTAGCAACAACATCCCTAACTTTGGCGTTTACCCCTAACTTTTTCATTGACTTGTTTGCTTCGTTAACTTTGGCTGAGCTTCCAGGGTTAATCTTAAAGAATAAGTCTGGCACTGTGACAAAGCCGACCTTTGTGCCTAAGCCGTAGATGGAGTTGGGGTTTTGCATTCCTTGCTCAACCATCTCTATCCACACACTCTTCAGGGCAACTTCTGCTGTCTCATCTTTTTTCAGGCTTTTCTCATAATACTCTAATCTCTCATCCATTACCCTTATCTCCCTGACTATTGGGAATATTGTTTTAACCATTTGCCCTATTGTTGCTAGGTGTTGGGTGGCTTGTGTTTGTATTGCAGAAAGTTTTGCCCCAACATGCCCGTGGAAGCTGCTCGTAACTGAGGCATCTGTTATGTCTTTCACTTTTTCGACGGCATCAAATCCTAAGCCGTGGTTTGGCGGCTCCCTTAAGAATCTTAATACCCAAAAATAATGTTTTTCTATTCCCGCAGTCATGCTTTCCATGACTAAGTAATGCCTGCCAATCCCATTAATCGGGTCTAAGGATTTTCCTTGAATTAAGGGATTCTTTTTTTCTTCTTCTAATTTTTTTAGTTGCTCCTCTTCTTCTTTAGAAAGCTTCTCTTTTTTAGAAGAGAAAAGCGATTGAAAAAGGGGTTTGTCGGCCATCTTAATATGAAAAGGATTAAAGGTTTTTGATGTTTATAAAACTTTTTAGCGAAAGGTTTAAATATAAGTTAGTGTTTACTATACAATAAGATAGTGTAAAACTGACAAAATGTTTGCACTCGAGGAGAAAAAAATGGAAAACCACACAATGCTAACAGACCTTTACCAGCTGACAATGGCAGCCAGCTACCACGGCAACAACAACCAAGAAGAAGCAACCTTCGACATGTTCATAAGAAAACTCCCAAAAGACAGAAACTACCTCATAGCAGCAGGCCTCGAACAAGTAATAGAATACCTAGAAAACCTGCACTTCACAGAAGAAGACATCCAATACCTAAGGGAACAGCAACTCTTCACAGAAGACTTCCTGCAATACCTAAAAAAATTCAAATTCGAAGGTGAAGTATACGCAGTACAAGAAGGAACGCCCATATTCGACAACGAACCAATAATGAGGATAACGGCACCGAAAATACAAGCACAAATAGTAGAAACATTCATCCTCAACACAATCAACTTCCAAACAATGATAGCGTCAAAAGCGTCAAGAATAGTGCAAACAGCTAACCCTCAAAAAGTCGTTGATTTTGGCCTAAGGAGGGCACATGGCAGCGACGCCGGAATGAAAGCGGCAAGGGCAAGCTACATCGCAGGATGCGTAGCAACATCAAACGTCAAAGCAGGCAAACAATACAGCATGCCAATCTCGGGCACGATGGCCCACTCATACATAATGGATGAAGAAACAGAGCTGGAAGCATTCAGAAACTACGCAAAAACATTCAAAAACCAGCCAAAAGCGCTAACCCTCCTAATAGACACGTATGACACAATCCAAGGCGCAAAGAATGCTGCAATAATAGCAAAGGAACTGGAAAAAGAAGGCAAAAAAATCAGCGCAGTTAGGCTAGACAGCGGAGACCTAACAAAACTAAGCATTGAAGTAAGAAAAATCCTTGACGAGCAAGGGCTCAATTACGTAAAGATTTTTGCAAGCAACGACCTCAACGAATACAAAATAAAACAACTCCAAGAACAAGGAGCAAAAATAGACGCTTACGGCGTAGGCACAGAAATGGCCACATCAAAAGACCACCCAGCATTGCCAGGAGTCTACAAACTGGCAGAAACAACAAAAAACGGCAAAAAAATCCCTAGAATGAAGCTGAGCGAAGACAAAAACACCATGCCAGGAAGAAAACAAGCCTACAGGCTTTACAGTGAAAACGGCAAAATGCTCAACGACATAATCGCCTTGGAAACAGAAAAAATTGAAGGGGAACCCTTGCTGCAAAAAGTAATGCAGAACGGCAAAAGGCTGCAACCAAAAAAAAGCTTAGGCAAAATAAGAAGCTACTGCCTCCAACAAGTTGACAAACTGCCAGATGAGCTAAAAAAAATAGATGCAAAAACAAATTACAAAGTAGGAATCGCGCCGGGGCTTCAACAACTAACACAAGAGCTAATAAAAAAATACGGAGGATAAAAAAATGTACTACCTGATAGAAAAATGGACAGAATACGAAGATAGGCCGTGCGGCAGCAAATACACAAGATTCGATGTCAGGGAATTCAAAACGCCAAGCGAACTGGAAAAAGCAATCCTAAAAGGGTCAATGCATGGCGGAGAAATTTTCGCAGCCAAAAAGCTCGAATTAAGATTAATACTAGAAGAAGACGATTTAGAGACTTACAAAAAAATACACAAAATGTTCCAAATTAAGAAAAAGCAGCGAGATCCAGATGATGGACCATACAACTAAAAAGAATATAGGGGGCAAAAAAATATGGAAACAAAAAATTTGTTTAAAAAACTCGAAAAAGCAGGATACGACTTCGCAATAGCGGTGGCGACGGAAGCAGAAGTAGAAAAAGGGGCGGCATGCGGCCAACTGGCAATAATAAGATAAGGAGAGAAAAAGATGAGGGTGCATAAACACAAAAAATTCAAAAACGGTACAGTGTATGCGTTAAAACTGAAAGATGGAAACTTAATCGAAACAACAGACACATACCTCCCGCATTACACAATAAATGCCGTTGGAAGAAGAAGCAACTCCCTCATCGATCCTACATTTGGAGACAGAAGCGACAGATGGATGGTAGGCATAAGCACAATGAGCGGCTGCCCAGTAGGATGCAAATTCTGCGCGACAGGAAAAAAATTCTACAGAAACCTAACAGCAGAAGAAATGGCTCAACAAGTAGAGTTTGTGGTCAACAAAAACAAGAAGTTTGATCCGCAAAAAGCGAAAGAATTCAAAATCCTCTTCACAAGAATGGGCGAGCCAGCGCTCAACAAAGATGAAGTAAATAAAGCTATCAAAAACATTAAAAGAAAATACCCGAAAGCAGTAATTGCGTTGTCAACAATCGGGGTAAACAATTCCGCATTGGCGGACTGGTCGGAGTTAAGCAAAAAATACGGAAACATCCAACTGCAATTTTCAATACACTCAACTTCCCAAGCAGCAAGGCAAAGGCTCATCCCCTACAACAAAAAGCTTAACTTCAAAAAAATCAAAGAGGCAGGCAAGAAATGGATGAGCATAAAAAATAATTGTAGAAAGATCGGCCTAAACTTCACCCTGCTTAAAGGCGAAGAATTTTCAATAAAAAAATTAGAAAAATTTTTTCCAAAAGAACAATTCTTTATCAAACTCTCACCGCTAAACAAGAATAGGATAACTATACAAAAC
>JACQSW010000081.1 GCA_016211095.1 Candidatus Woesearchaeota archaeon
CTTGATTGCATTGGCCGCATTTGAAAGTAAAATACTCTTTTCTTTTTTTGAGGAGTTTAACTCCTTTTTTAGAAATAAGATTGTTTTGTTTAGCTAATTCTATTATTTTTTTGAAAGTTGTTTTTTTTATGCCCCTGTCAGGTAAATTAAATTTTATTGTTCTATTATGGAGTGTAAACTCTGGGCCATATCCAGCAAACTCGCTATTAATTCTTCTGATAGTTTGGTACACTAATTCTGGGGTTATTATTTCTGGCATTTTATCTTATAATTGGGTTATTTGTATTTATAACATTTTTTTATAAAAAAAATATTTCTTTTAAATTTATTCCTATTGTTATAAAAAAATTTTAACAAACAAAAAATATTTAAATATGTGCGGTTCTCTAATAAAACTAGGGATATGAAGGCTATAATGAAAAAACTCCAAATAATCCTAATGGGTGATGAGTGGGATAGGTTGATATACCCTATAAAAAAATACAAACCAAACAAAGTTATTTTTCTTTGTCAATCTGAGTTAGAATTTCCTGAAGAAAGTAAGAAAGTTATTGATATAGCCAATAACCTTGTTAAAAAAATTGATCTTTTAGTTGAATGCGAGATCCAAAAGGTCAAAACCCATTATTTTGCAGAAGGGATAGACGTTCTATTAAAAATTATGAGGGGGCATAAGGATTATGAAGAAGTCGTCATAAACATATCAGCAGGAAATAAAATCATGGTGGCTGCATCTATACTAATCTCCCAATACTTTGGTTGTAAACTCTCTTATGTTGTCCCAAAGGAATACGGGGGGGCAAAGTCTGATTTTTATGCAAAAGGCGCATTAAGAGAAGTGAAAATCCCAACATTAAATATTCTAAAACTAATAGAACCCAAAAAGAAAGAAAAAGAGATATTCTTGTATATCACTGAAGAACCAATAACCTTAACAGAATTGATAACGGCTTATTCAAAGAAAAAAATAACAGATGTTAATAAATCACGCACATTAAAATCTCTTTTTTTATACCACCTTAAAAAGCTTGTTAACAAAAACCTGATTGAAATGGATAATTCTGGCAAAAATACAAAAATTTGGTTAACAGAAACTGGTAAATTTATAAAAGAAGTAATGCAATAAGTTAAATCTTATCCTGTCGAGAAGGACTAATGATTCGAAAAGTTGTTTGTTTATCCAAAATCCTATTACTTGTCTTAGTTTTGACTCGTAGATGTTTGTTTTCTATATTTGTTTAGACAAGTATTTTTTTACAACTTCCCTTAATTCTTTGTAGGGTAAAAGTTTCGCAAGTTTTCTTTTTTCCGCCCAGATTAGCTCTTCGTGTTCGCGGCTTTTCTCAATCGTTATGTTTTCTTCTACTTCTGCCGAGAAGAGGTGATGCACTTCTTTGTGTTCCGCCCAATTTTTTCTTTCCCCATCTTTCATAAAGAATGAGTATTCTATAGGTATTTCTTTTAGGTGGATAAATTTTTTTATTCCTGTTTCTTCAAAAATTTCTCTTTTAGCTGTTTCCTTCTTTGTTTCTCCTTTTTTCATTCCGCCGCCAATAAGGCCGTAGCTTCCGCTTTCATACTTGACTAAAAGGAACTCATGTCGGGCGTTTTTGCTCCGGTAGATTAAGGCGTAACATCATTCCCTGATTTTCATTATTAATAATGCCGTATTCTTTGTTTATTACCTTTTTGTAAAAAAAAGATTTGAAGAAAAACTAAAAAACTTTTTTTATTCTTTTGAAGGCTTCATCAATTTGTTTCTTACTGATTATTAGCGGCGGGGCAAGCCTTATTGTTGTTTCGTGGGTGTCTTTCACTAGTACGCCTTCTTTTGCGAGTTTTTTGCAAACCTCTTTAGCAATTGGCTTGTACATCTCGATTGCCAGCATTAACCCTTTTCCCCGAACCTCTTTTATGTTCTCATTTTTTAAGGTTTTTAGCTTTTCTAAGAAGTATTCTCCTTGCTCCGCAGCTCTTGCAGGGAGGTTCTCTTCTGTTATTACTTCTAGCGCTGCGATGGCAATTGCGCTGGCTAAGGGGTTTCCGCCGTAAGTGCTTCCGTGAGTGCCAGGAGTGAACACTTTCATGACTTCTTCACTCGTCGCCATAACTGATATTGGGTATAAGCCCCCGCTCAAGGCTTTACCTAAGATTAGCATGTCGGGCTTTATGTGGGCGTACTCGTAACAAAACATTTTGCCAGTCCTTCCCAGCCCAGTTTGTATCTCGTCTAAGCATAACAAAATATTTTTTTTTGTGCAAACATCCCTCACTCTTTGCATATAATCCTTTGCTGGAATTATGACTCCTGCTTCTCCCTGAATGGGCTCGACCAAAAAGCCGACAGTGTTTTTGTTAACAGCATCTTCTAATGCTTCAACATTGTTGTAAGGTATTATTTTGAAGCCAGGCGTGAACGGCCCGAAGCCGCTTTTAGTTGTTTCATCAACTGAGAAGCCGATTATGGTGGTTGTCCTTCCGTGAAAGTTTCCTGCTGCAACTATAATTTCTGCCTTGTCTTTTTCCACTCTTTTCGTTTCGTAGCCCCATTTTTTCATAGCCTTAACCGCTGTCTCTACGCCTTCTGCGCCGGTGTTCATCGGCAACACTTTGGGCATGCCTGTTATTTCTGAAACTTTTTGCAAAAAATCAGGCATCTTATCATTATGAAACGCCCGAGAAGTCAATGCGAGTCTCTTCATTTGTTCTATGGCTGCTTTTACGATTTTTGGGTGCTGATGGCCTTGGTTTACAGCAGAATAAGCGCTTAGCATGTCAAAGTATCTTTTCCCCTCAACATCATAAAGGTATATGCCTTTCCCCCTTTCTATAACTACGGGTATTGGTGCATAATTCTTTGCGCCAAACCTTTCAGCTTTGCCAATAAAATCTTCAGTCTTTCCCATTTTGAAACCCTCCTGCAATACGTGTTTTTTGCAGCTAAAATACTTCTTTTCAACCTAGGGGTATATAAGCCTTTTTCAAAAAAATTAAAGCTTTTTTTAGCGTCTTCTTTTTTTTGGCCGCTCAGAATTTGTGGGTTGGACATCCAGGCCTATCCCTATCTTTTTTTCTATTTCGGCAATTCTTTGGCCGCCTTTCCCGATTATTTTGCCTATCTCATCTTCTGGTATGCGAACTATGGCTTTGTGCTCGTCAATGACTTCTGCTTCGACTTCTGAGACGTATTTGAGCATTTCTTTTTCTATCTGCCTCGCTGCCAAGTTTTTGGCTGGGGAAGAACCCCTGCCTTGCGTTTCGCTTACAGGTATCACAACAGTTTCTTCTCCGTAGCTGTAGATTTCGTACATCAACTTTTTGGTTTCGAAATCTGTGACGTCAATAACAGGCCTGGCTAGGTCTGCTTCGCTCATTCCGCTTGGAACCTTCACGCTCATTTTGAGAACGAACACTTTGTTTATAGTCCCTTTTTCTACGAAGATTATTGTGTCCAGCACTGACGGGATCATGCCTGTGTCTATCCTTCCGATGAACCTTTGGATGGCGTCTATGGGTGAGGCTGAGTGCAAAACCCCGATGCATGACGAGCCCCCAAGCCTTATGTCGACGTATAGCTTGAAGTCGGGCGTGTCCCTCACCTCATCAAATATGACGTTGTCAGGCCTTGAGAGGAAGAGTATGTCGTGTATTTCTTCGCTTGTCGCAAAATTTTTTGAGTACTGGGTGATTTTGTCAGGCAACACCAAATCTCTCGGGCTTTCAACTGTTTTCACCACTTTGTTGTTGTCTGCGTAGAATTCTGCGATTGCGCTTGCGAATGTGCTTTTGCCTGAGCCTGTCTCTCCAGCGATTATTACTCCTTGCGCTTTTTCTTTTAGCCTGTTAAGGATTTCTTGTGGCAGGCTGTAATCTTCTATGTTGAGTTTTTTGAGGGGCTTTACCGCTGTTATTTCCCAGCCGTCGCTTACCGGCGGCTTCACAATTATTATCCTGTAGTTCCTGTATTGGACTATTGTGCTTCCAGGCCTTGACACCTCGATGAATGCTTTTGGGTCTATCCTGCTTTTTTCCACTGCTTCTTTTGCTATGCCTTGGATGTGCGCCTGCGTAAGATTTTCTTCCCTGACTTTTGTTAGCACCCAGTTTCCCGGCCCGCCCCTTTTGGCTAGCGGTGGGCAGTCTTCTTTTAGGTGGACGCTCATAGTTTTTTCGTCAAAGAATTTTTCGAGCTCCAACTCTTTTTCGTATTTCTCTATAATTATTATCCTGGTTTTTACCCCTAATGCTTTAGCTGATTCTCCCTGTATTTTGTCTGCTGTGATTAGGGTTGCGTTTTCGTTGTATGCTATGTCCCTTATCATTGCGTCTATTTCCCCGCCCGCCTTTGCAAACTCTATCTGGTAGAGGTTTGGCCTCGTTCCCACAAATTCGATGCTTATTTTGCCTTCGCTGCTTATTTTTTGCAGCGTTTGCAATTCTTCCAGGCCGAGCAGGCCGATTTCTTTTCCGCTGTTTGCCTGATGCTCAAGCTCCGCTAAAACAGCTTTTGGGACAATGACTCTTCCGCTTATTTCTCCGTCTTCTATCATTTTTGATACTGCTTGCTCTATTACGACTGATGTGTCGATGACGAATGATTCTTCTTCCATAATATTTTTTTTCTCCCTCTATGCTTTTCTTAGGAAAGTTATGAATGCTGTGTGGGCGACCATCAAATTTTTTGGCCGCACCTTTCTTCCATCAACTATCCATTCCCTCTCCATTGTTTCTAAAGTTTTTTCGTGAAAAAAGCTGAATTTTTTTGCTTCCTCAACTAAAGTTTGCACTTGCACTATGGTTGGCAGATAAGTTATAAGGTAGCAGCCGTTTTTTAAGCTTTCTTCTGCGTGTTTCAAAACCCGCCACGGCTCAGGGAGGTCTAAAGTTATTAAGTCCAAGCC
>JACQSW010000084.1 GCA_016211095.1 Candidatus Woesearchaeota archaeon
ATATTATTTATACTTGGAATAATAGTTGCAGCGGTATCCTTCTTTTATACAAACTTTTTCAAAATAACATTAACCACAGGATTAGCTTTAATGATTATTGCCGTAATACGGGAAGCGGCAGTGCTGAAGAAGAAAGAAAATTCGTTGGTCACAAATGAAGACGTTAAGAAAGTCTTGAAAATAACAGATTCGCTGCTATCAAAGCTGCCAAAGGAAGAGGTAGCGAAGTTCGCAAAGAGTGATGATTCAAAGCTTTATGAAAAAGTGTTAGACGGATTAAACATAAAATAAAATGGCAAAAAAAAGGGTTAAAATCAAAAAACAAAAAATTCTTTCAAAAAAACGCACAATAAAGAGGGTGCGCCACGAAAAGAAGAGGCCGCAAATTGAAGCAAAACCCGCAGCAGCTGAAAAAAAAGGGATGGCCCAACCAAAAATCCCCTCAGGCAAGGGCGGTTTAAAGGAGCTTGTCCAACAAGAAAGGAAGAAGCTGGCACAAATAACCGGTTCTTCTCTAATACAGAAAAAGGCGGAGATAGACCTAAAAAAAACTGCTGCACAAAAAAAGAGCATAATAAGAAAAGTGTTGGTTTTCTTCTTGTTTTTAGCAATAATTGACCTTTATGTTTTCTTTATAAAAAAAGTGCTACCACTTTATATTCTTCTCATAATCGCTGTAATCATACTTGTTATCATTGGGTTGTATTCATTTTTTTCTTACAAAAAAAGAAGGGGCGAGGAAGATAAAAATGTGCGGGCCATAAAATCAGTATTGCAAGAGAAGAAGGGCGAATACCAGACGGAACTCGACATACTTTACAATTTGCTTAAGGAAAAAAAAGTTTTGTCTATCACAGAAATAGCTGAAGGTTTTAACATCACAAAGGAAAAAGCGGAGGAGTGGGGGAAAATGCTTGCGGAGCATGGATTAATAGACCTCCATTACCCTCCAGTTGGGGAGGCGCAATTAAAATGGAAAGAACAAGAGAGCAATACAAAGTAAACGCAGACGAAGTAGAGGTAGACGTCAAAATAACCCAAACAGAAGGGGGCCGTTTGGCATATGAGCTAACCATGCCTGATTGTTCGCCAGCGACTGAAGCTTTCCTTGAAGAGATAAAACACCAGCTTATCATGGCAGTTCAAGTAACATCAGCAGAGATTCTCGACCCAAAAATCATACAGGCGTTGAAGGACAAATTCAAACATAAGGCTGAAACGCTGATAAGCGAGCAGATGCCCCAAATAAAAACAAAAGTAAGAAACTTCTTAATCGGGCGGCTCCTTCACGAGATGGTTGGGCTTGGCAACATCGAATACCTGCTTAATGATGTAAACCTGGAAGAGGTTGTTATAAACTCTGCAGAGGAACCGATAAGTGTTTTCCACAAAAGATACGGATGGCTCATTACAAACGTTACTGTCCCTTCAGAAGAAACAATACAAAACTACTCAAACATAATCGCGAGGAGGGTTGGGAGGCAAATTACCACCTTAAACCCGTTGCTAGACGCTCATTTAGTGACTGGCGATAGGGCAAACACTGTTCTGTATCCAATCAGCACAAAAGGCCACACAATAACAATAAGAAAATTCGCGAGGGATCCGTGGACTGTCGTTGATTTCATAGCAAACAATACTTGTTCAGCTGAAATATTCTCATTGATATGGCTGGCGATGCAATACGAAATGAACGTGCTCGTCAGTGGAGGGACAGCCTCAGGCAAAACAAGCTTGCTTAATGTTATCATGCCTTTTATTCCGCCAAACCAAAGAATTCTAAGCATTGAAGACACGCGTGAAATTCAGTTGCCAAAGTTTCTTTATTGGTGCCCGTTGACAACTAGGCAGCCCAACCCTGAAGGGAAAGGCGAAATCACGATGCTTGATTTACTGGTTAACGCGTTAAGAATGAGGCCTGACAGGATAATCCTTGGAGAGATTAGGCATGGAAGGGATGCAGAAGTCTTATTTGAAGCTATGCACACAGGCCATTCAGTTTATGCTACTGTGCACGCTGACAGTATTAACGCAACTATAGAGAGATTAACTAATCCCCCGATAAATGTGCCGCCTAATCAGTTAAGCGCGGTGAACCTCACAGTTACAATGTTTAGGGATAGGAGGAGGGGCATAAGGAGGGTATATCAGTTAGGCGAATTCATAACGACGCAGGAAAATGAGAAAGCTATTGTTAAGCCGAATATACTTTATAGGTGGAAACCTGAAACTGACAAGATAGTTCCTCACTCGGAAAGCCTGCGAATTTTTGAGGATTTGAATATGCATACAGGCTTGAGCCAGAAAGAAATAGCCCAAGAGTTAGTAACCAAACAAAAAATTTTGAAATGGATGGTAAAAAATAATTTGAGGCAACTTGACCAAGTTGGAAATGTGATATCAGACTATTATTTGGACCAAGAAAGTTTGCTGAAAAAAATTAAATAAAAAAAAGTTTGAAAAAAAATGTTTAAGCTACCATTTTCTTTTGTGCCAGTACAGCATTTGAGAAAGCTCTCCACATTTTTTTATGGCTTTGCGCAGAAATTAAGATTTCTTTCACCTTTTCTTAAGGTTAATCTAGTGCAGGCAGGGCTGCCTTTCCAAGCTCAGGAATACTTGGCTATTTGCCTTGCAGCAACGTCAATCTTCTTTTTATTTTCAGGAATCTTCTTCTCAATCATCCTTTTCTTGTTTGAAATCAGCAGCCCAGCATTATCGGGTTTTAGCATAGCAGTGATAGTATCTTTCTTTGTTTTTCTTCAACAAGCCTATTATCCTAAGCTGTTAGCAAACAAAAAAGTCAAGGGGGTCGAGCAGAATTTGTTGGGTGCGTTGCAAAATGTTATGGTCCAATTAAACTCGGGAGTGCCACTCTTCAACATCCTTGTTAATATTTCTTCAGAAGATTACGGCGAAGTTTCTAAGGAATTCAAAAAGGTAGTCAAAGAGATAAATGCTGGCCGCCCACAAATAGAAGCGCTTGAAGATTTGGCAGCAAGAAACCCATCGCTACTTTTTCGGCGGGCGATGTGGCAGATAGTTAACGGCATGAAAGCTGGAAGCAACATAAACAAGGTCATAGAAGAATCGATAAATGCGCTAGGCGAAGAGCAACTCCTGCAAATAAGGAATTATGGCGGGCAACTAAACCCGCTTGCAATGTTCTACATGCTTTTAGCCGTCATCGTGCCAGCGTTAAGCGTGACATTTATAACAATCATTTCATCATTCATCTCGGTATCTGCGGATATTACCAAAATGATTTTTTGGGGATTGTTTGGCATAACAACTTTTTTCCAATTTATGTTTTTAGGTGTAATAAAATCCAGGAGACCAAACCTTTTGTCATAAAAAAATGTATAGGCTATTCGCGCAGCTAATTCCGGAAAAATTGCAAAGAAGATACGAGGAGCTCCTCTTTTTTTGCAATATAAAGGTTAGCCCGGCAAAATTTGTAGGGTTCGTTTTGTCTTTCGGATTAGGCTTAGCAATCGCTATCGCCTTTGATTTAGCTTTCATCTTTAAGACGCCGTTTTGGCTTACTTTCATTGTTTCTTTTTTTTGTATTGAACTGTTTATTTATATGTGGCTGGTGTTGCATGCAGATTCTCGAGCTGCATTCATAGAGCTGATGCTGCCAGATGCATTGCAGCTTATGGCTTCAAATCTTCGGGCGGGAATGACCACAGACAAAGCCTTGCTGTTATCTTCAAGGCCGGAGTTTGGCCCGCTGAAAGAGGAATTAGACATAATCGCTAAAGAGGTGGTCATAGGAAAAGACTTGGTTGAAGCGTTGCTTAACATGATTAAGAGGGTAAAATCTGAAAAATTAAAAAAGGCGGTACTTTTGATAGTTTCAGGATTAAGGGCGGGCGGTGAGCTTGCTTCCCTTCTTACACAAACAGCAAATAATTTGCGCCAGCAAAAATTTGTTGAAGACAGGATAAAATCTAGCGTCTTAACTTATGTAATCTTTATTTTTGCCGCAGTCGCGGTTGGAGCCCCATTACTCTTCGGCTTAAGCTCTTTTCTAGTTGAGATATTAACGAATGTTTTGGCTTCTGTTGAGATGCCAGAAACCACTTTTTCTGCTTCTCTCCCAATCAAATTAACTAAGGTTGGGATAACGCCTGATTTTGTGATAAATTACGCGATAACCTCGCTCATAGCAACTTCAATTTTAGCTTCCCTCACTATCGGCTCGATAAGGCATGGCAAAGAAAAAGAGGGAGCCAAGCTGATACCCATAATGATACTTGTAACCATCACTGTTTTTTTCTTGGTCCGAATCGCTATAAGCAGCATGATTGGCGGCTTGTTTGAATTCTAAAAATCTTTTAAGCCAAAAACTTTTTTTTGAAGCATTACAAAAAACTTTTTTTGTGATTTTGGTACTGTTAGCACGCACATCTCTCTTTATCCTAAAATTATATAAATCATTAATAGTCTACTTTAATTATAAAAAAGATGGTGGAAAAAGCAAATTATTCGAAACTGATAATTCTGTTAGCGGTTTTAGTAGTTAGTATTATAACAGGTGCTTTTTCTGTTTTTGCTGATATAAGGACAATTTGCTCATCAGGATGCAACTACACAGACATTTCTGCTGCTCTAGTTGCAGAAAACGGAACCACCATTGTAGACTTAGATATTTACCTAAATGACCCAAACGCTAATTATGAAGTTAATATGAGCTCACGATTCATTATTTCCCAAGCCGGCGTAGGCAGTTTTGATCTTATTTTAAATGCTTCAAACTTAACATTAAACTTAAACAATTCAGAACTATACGGATCAACTGGTTTGGGTAGGCGGGGATACGCAATTGCAGCATCCAACAAATACAATCTTACTTTAAAAAATGGGAACGTGTCTGGATTTCATTACCCCGTCAATCTTAGCTTTGTGCGAAATGTGACAATAGAGAACATCACGATAGATAACAGCGCATTTGACTTGCTTAGCATACATGACTCGAACAACATTAATATAAGTTCGTCAACGTTTACTAACGGCCAAGGAGGGATAGTAATAACTAGCCCCTCAGAAATGTCTCATGATATAATAATTGCGAACAGCCAATTTTTTGCTGGAAGCCATGCGCGAATAGAGATATATAATGCTGACGGTTCCATGCCGGCTTATTATGTAACAGTTAAGAATAATAACCTTTCAAGTAGTTTTCATTGTTTACAGACAACAGCCAACTATGTGGTTTTTATAAATAACACCTGCAGCTACGCCACTCAAACTACTGGAACCGGAGGGATATTTGCTATAAACCTAAGCAATGCTGTGGTGGCGAATAATACTTTTTACGAAAACGTTGTGCATATAGTTGCTCAGTTCTTAAGAAATTCTACAATCAATAACAACGTATTCAACTATTCAAAAAGAAATATTATCAGTGCTCCTGAAGTTATTAATGGCAGTGTGATAATAGCTGATGGCGCGAATAACTATTCAACCTTCTCTAATAATATTGTTGCTAACAGTTTTTATAATGGGCTTATATTAAGGGAATTGACAGCTACAATGGCTGGACATAACAACGGTGTTAAGGTTCTTAATAATACTTTTATTAATTCGAGCAAGGGGCACGACATTTATATTGTGCAGCAGGATCCGGCGCAGACTGTTTTAAATGCAAAAATCTCGCTCAACCACTTTTATGGAAGCGGGATACTGGATGATGTTCCTGGCCACAACGAGTTTTGTGTTCCAACAATAATTGGGCAAGATGTTGCTTTAAATTCGTCAGGCGGAATAAGCAAAGCTAGCACAAATGGGACTCAGATAGGCGCTGGATATGAAAATTTGAATGAAAGCGCAGCTATTGACGGTCTTTATTCGACGATGTGGGCTTCTTCCGGATCCGATGCTGTTAATCAATGGCTAGAAATTGATTTGAGAACTAATCAAACGATTATGCGGGCAAAAATTGTGTGGGTTGGAACCTACGGCAGCACAAATTGGAGTTTCCAATACAGCACAGATGACACAAACTGGAATAATCACACAACCACATTCGGCCTTTACGCTAACGAAAGCAGCTGTACAGTTAGCGGAGGAAACTTAGACGGTTCTATCTTTGGATGCAAACCGGCCATCATTAACAACATTAATGTTACTGCAAGGTATTGGCGGGTGCTGCAAATTGGCGGAAATGATTATGCACAGCACATAAATAATACTATTGGGATATGGGAGTTTGAGTTGTATAATACTTCGACAAAGGGTTTTCAAGGTAACTTCTATGCGGATAGTGTTGCTGCAGGAAACATAAGTAGTTATGATTGTGGGGCAGTTAATGTAACTAATCCGGATGTTAATAGTAATCAAACAGGTAATGCAAATTTTAGTTGGAAGAAGCAGGACAGTTCAAAAACTATTAATTATACTTTGCAGTATTCTAATGATAGTGGCACAACTTGGTTCAGTATAACTGCAACGACTGCTTTGAGTTATTTGTGGGATACGTCTGGTTTGGCAGACTTAACAACTTACTTGTTAAAAGTGATTCCTTTTGACGGAACTTTTAATGCGACAAGTGACCAAAGCGCAGCTGCGTTCACAATAAGCAATCCCCCATTAATCGATTA
>JACQSW010000013.1 GCA_016211095.1 Candidatus Woesearchaeota archaeon
ATAGGAGTAAATGGACTTTAACACCATCTGCAGAAAAATAAAAAACTTAGAGATTCAAGGCGCAGCAAACGTCGCCAAAGCAGGTGTACAAGCGTTAAAATTAAAACACGATGCTAATTCTGTTAAAAAAATTTTGAGCCTGAGGCCGACAGAGCCGTGCCTGCAAAATGCAGTAAAATTTGTCCTCCAAGACGTAAAAAAAAATTATCCATTAGCTATGCACCATTTTGAAGAGGCGCAAAAAAAAATAGACGAATACGGTGCAAACATAATAAAACAAAATTCAATCATCTTCACACACTGCCACAGCTCAGCCGTCACATCAATACTGCAAAAAGCAAAGAAATCAGGAAAAAATTTTGAGGTATGCAACACGGAAACGCGGCCAAAATTCCAGGGGAGAATCACAGCGGAGGAATTAGCAAAAGCGGGAATAAAAGTAAGCCACTTTGTTGACTCTGCCATGAGAATAGCCCTAAAAAAAGCTGACATCGCATTAATAGGCGCGGATGCGATAATGTCAAGCGGCAAAGTAGCAAATAAAATAGGCTCAGAACTAGTAGCGGAAGTTGCGAACAGATACGACATCCCATTCTATGTATGCACAGATTCATGGAAGTTTGACCATGAAAGCGCATTTGGCAAGGGAGTAGAAATAGAAAAAAGATCTCCAAAAGAAGTCTGGGAAAAACCCCCAAAAGGCGTCACAATCAATAATGTGGCTTTTGAATTTGTCAATCCAAACCTCATAACAGCAATAATATCAGAGTTAGGGATACTCACGCCAGAAACATTCATAGAAGAAGTCTTGAAGAATTATCCTTGGCTTAAGGGGTGAAGAGGTGATAAGAAGGGGAACTAGGCTACTAAAAAAAATTTAGCTTGGTTTTTCCCCCTTCTTTTAAAAAAAATGGTTAAGAAGAATCACAAATTTTTTTTTGGAATAATAATCTTACTAACTTTTATCGTGATAATGGTCCTTCCAGGAATATTGTCCGTTGAAGTTATTGCTCACGAACTTTATCATGTTTACAAAAATAGCCAATACGCAAAAGAAATCTGCGTCGACATAAATGCGCCGTACAAATCGCATGTCTACCTACTTTTTGAGAACGGAACAACAGAGCTATCACTAGCTTCGGAAGAACACAAAGCCGAAGAATTAATGGCTGAACGTGTCGGCGAAATAGCCTCAATAGCCTACGTGTTTCTATCCTTAGTTGCTATTGGGTGGGTTATATTCTTTGCAGCTAAAAGGTTAAGAAGCTAATTTCATTTGAACTTCTCTGCCATAAATGAAAATACAATCTTTAAGAAAAAAAAGCTTTAAAATTAGGATTTATGGTCGGAGTACGTTATCCAGGTTTCCGCCGTGCCCCTGATGCGGTGTTCCGCCTTGTTGCTTTTTTAATGCTTCCAATGCTTTTCTTGCCTCTGCTTCTAAGTCTACACCTAAACCTTTTAGGGCGTCTATATGCGCTTGCATTAGTTGCTCAACGACCTTTACAATCTTGACAAATTCTTCTCTTTCTTTTGCCAGCACAGAAAGTGCACCCTTATGTATTCCTATTTGCTCATCCCTGCTTACATGCGGTTGATGCATTTGTTTTTCTTCCATGAAACATTACCTCCTCAATTGTTAATTCTCATTTTTTCTGTTCTTTAAATAATTTGCTAAGAAGTCCATATCCTGAACTATGTTAGGTTATGGTAGTTCACAAGTGTTTGCCTTAATCAGATTAGCCGCTTCAAATAAATCTTCAACTATAAAATCAGGGGTTACTTCGAATTTTTTGTCTGCGCCGCCTCGCCCTGTTTTGACGAGGATTGTTTTGCAGCCGCATCTTCGGCCCCACTCGATGTCTGCAGTTTTGTCCCCAATCATAAAGCTTTTTTTTACATCTATACAAAAATCTTTGTTTGCTTTTTTGAAGAGTAGCTGGTTTGGTTTTCTGCAATCACAATTTTCTTCTGGGCTGTGCGGGCAATAATAAATTTTGTCTAACTTTACATCATTTTTTTCTAAATCGTTTATCATCTTTTTATTTACGCTTTGTAAATCTTTTTCTGTATATAACCCCCTGCCTATCCCCCCCTGGTTAGTTATAACTATTAATTTGTAGCCCAAGGTTGAAAGCAGCTTCAAGGCTTGAATAGTATTAGGCAAAAATACAAATTCTTTGACGGATCTTACATAACCCTCCTTGTTTTCATTTATGACTCCATCCCTGTCTAAGAATATGGCTTTTTCCATTTTGCATGCCCAAACTGTATCAATAAATCAACATTTTTTAATTGAGGAAAATCGCATGCGCCAAAACAGGTATCCGCCCAAACAAATATTTTTGCCCCAGTTTTTTCTTCCAAATAATCAACTATCCTTGTTGCTTCAGGTTTTAAGCCGTCAGCAAGTTGGATGCAAACTGTTTCGGCTTTTAGCCTCTTTATTTCGTTCGCAGCTTTTTCCAATTCAAAATCATAATCCATAAGTTATGGAGTATAATTGCGGGGTTTTAAGCTTTTTGGGCGGAAAGAACAAGCTGCCAGCCAAATCAAATTTTTAGTAAAATTTATATCATTTTCTGAATTTTAATATCTTCAAACA
>JACQSW010000083.1 GCA_016211095.1 Candidatus Woesearchaeota archaeon
AAGTGGATGTTAAAAAAGGGTTTATTGTTTTTTGATGATGTAGAATTTTTCGTTTTGCGTTTCAAATGTTGTGTGTTTGTATTTGTTGATTATTTGTTCGAACCATTTTAGCCTTTTTGTGGTTAATCCTTTTCTGCCGCCCAAGCTTTGCGTTGGGAAGCTTATGACTAGGAAGTTTGTTTTTATTTTTTCTATTAGCTCTTTGGTTACGCCCCTTTTTAGCGTTTCGAGTGTATCTAAAAGCTTGAATAGGAAGCAGATGTCGCTTTCTGGGAGCTGGTCTGTTTTTGTCAAGTCTAGCGCTATCGTTTTTCCGTTTATCTTCATTTTTTTGAAGTATTCTTCGATGAATGCGGCGTCTTCTTCTGTCAACTCTGTTGCTACGTATTCTACTTCTGTTAGTTGCATGAATGGGTATGATACTGGGTTTAGCCCGCAGCCTAAATCAAGGATTTTTTTTGGTTTGCCTGTTTCAGAAAAAATTTTTTGGTAAATGATTGGATAGGCGTCTATTCTTTCTTTTGTTGATTTGTGCAGTGAAAGTATTTTTTTGTGGGCGTCCAAGTCGTTTAAGCTTGTTATTTCTTGTAATATTTTTTTTCTTTTTTCAAAATTTTTTTCTTTAAATACACCGTAGACTTCCCTGAGCGTTTTTCTTATTTCTTTGATTATTATTTTGTAATCCCTGCTTTTTGGTTGTGGCAGCTGTTTTATCTGTTTTTTTTGCAAGAATTCTTTGGCTATTCCCTCAACGAAGGCGCTGCTTAAGCTTTTTAGCTCTTTTTTGTTTTTTATAGCAACAACGAGCTCGTTAATCATTCTTCTAGCTCTTGCTCCTCGCTGCTCTTTATTTGTTCTTGAAGTCTTTTGAAGACGGGCCCGTGGGGTGCCCCGAGTATGAGGGATTGTAACGCCCGCCTAACCAGTTCTGCCCTTTCAGTTTCCCCTATTACGCTTACTGTTTTGCCATAAACAGATAGGTGTGTTCCGCTTATAAATTCTAAGTCTTTTCTCGCTCTACCTTCGGTTCCGATAAGCCTGGATTTGATGCGTTTAAGGTTTTTTACTGATTTCCCCGCGTAATCTGTTAAGTCAAATGAGACAAAGCTGTTTTTTTCATCAAATAGAAGCATGGCTTTTTCTGGCGGGAATCCCCTCCCTATCGCTTTAATTATTATTTTAAGGTGGAATAGAACTAAGTTGTCTGGCCCCTCTAAAGAGACTTCGCCTTCAGCCGAATTTACCCTTATTCTGACTCCTGCTTTTTGCTCTAGCTGTTTTTTTATTTCCCCTTTCTTGCCTATCAGGACAGCTATTCTTTCTTTCGGAATTTTAATTTCTTGGAGGTACATAACCGTAAAAAATTAGGGGTGCTGTTTAAAAAAGTTTTGTTTACAGAAAAAGAGAAGGGGGTTTGTTTAAAAAGAAATGAAAAGAAAAAAAAGTGGGTTTTTTTATTTCTTTGGAGCGGCTAAGTGGTAAATGTCTCTTAACGCTACAACTACTCCTGCAGGCAGTATAAAAGCCATTATGTTGGTTAGTATTGCTCCGATATATTTGATGTTGGTCAAATATGCTAACCCTGATCCTGCCATCGAGAACATTATTATTATTGCCACGATCATTAGCAGGAAGTCTTTAGTTTCTTTTCCGCCCACATTCAAAAAGCCTACAACCAGCCCGAATATCACTAAAATTGGCGCTGTGTAGATTACTAGCAGTGGGTATGCTGCGAAAAAGAAGCTTGTTAACACTGCTATCACCACTCCATAAATAAAACAGTATTTGCCTAATTTTGGTAGAAGATCTTTTTTGCTTAACATTTCTTCTGCTCACCTCCTTTTTTTGAAAATAATCACCTACTCATATTGGGGGTTTTCGGATTTATAAAACTTTTTATTCAGTAGAATATACTTCGCCTCAGCCCATATACAAGCAAGGATGGGTGTTATAGCGGTTGGAAGCTTAAATCGGGCTGTTTTGGCTATTGCAGGTGTTTTGTGCAGTTTAATAGGCTAATTTTGTGGCCTTTTTTGTCGTCCACTTCAATAACTGTTACGCCTGTGTTCTTTGGTTCAACTTCGTAATACTTTTCGAAACCCAACTTTTTTAGATGCAGCAATAAACTGGCAATTAAGCCTCCATGGCTAACAATCAGCACTGTTTTACCTAGATGCCTTTTTATTAGTTCTTTATAGAAGTTAGCGATTCTTTTTTGCGCCTCTACAAAGCTTTCGCCACCAGGCCATTTATACGCATGAAAAGAAATTTGGGATTTTTTGTACTGCTCCTTGTAATGTTTTTTGTAAACATGGCTAGGTTGGCCATCAAAGTTTTTTCCTTTGCTGAACTCCCGAAGCTCCTTGACAAAGTGCGTTTCAACGCTTGGATGGAATTTTAGGATTTCTTTGGCTGTGTCTGCTGCCCTTTGCAAATCACTGGAATAAGCAACATCAATTTTTTCGCCTTTTAATCTTTGAGCAACTTTTTTTGCTTGCGCCACCCCATTTTCGTTTAGCCTTCCATGAGTTTGGCCCTGGCTTATGCCTGCAGCGTTCTCAAATGTTTCGCCATGCCTAACAATAATCAGTTTCATCAAGTAAATAATAGAAGTTTTTTAGGTTTAAAAAAATTTTGGGTTTCTAGAATTCCTCTAAATCTGTTAAATCCTTGATGTAACCCTTATTTTTAAGCCAATCCACCTGATGCGGCCGGTATTTGAATATGACATCCCCTTTTTCTTCTCCGCCAAGCTCCCAAGGCTCAATAAGCAAGGTATCCCCTTCCCTCACCCACAGCTTCCTTTTTAGCCTACCAGGTATTCTGCAAATCCTTGTTTTGCCATCCAAGCATCTAACCCTCATTCTGGATCCGCCAAGCCGAGACTCAACCACCCCTAGCACTTCTTTGCCTTTCGGGGTCCTCACCCTCATTAACGCTTCATCTGTCTCCTGAAGGTGATAGTTGAACTTTTTTCTTCTGTTCTCGTTCATAAGAAATAATTTAAGGCGGAAGAGTTTTATAAGTCTTTGGGTTTGAGCCTTAACAGCACCGTCAGCCTGTACAAGTCTTTGCTGGTTAGCTTGTCCCTGGAGAAGAGTTTTGGGCTCATCTTAACTTCTCCCTTAAAAGTTTGCTTGAACTTTTTTCCTAAGGCTTTGGCAAATTTTCTTGAGCTGATGTAGATGTCTATGCCTGTTTTTTGTTCAACAATTTTGGCAATAGTTACTTTGCCTTTTGCCATTATCTGTTTTTCTATGAATCTAAATACTTCTTCATCAAATGGCCTTAGCTGTATGATTGCTTCAAAGTACCTGTTTGGAAAGTGAATCTCGTGCTTCATCAGAATTTTTATCCTTTGATGGCAAATATTTGGGCATGGGGGACTTTCTGGATTTTGAGGACATCCCCTTCATTTAAGAGCTTAAGCTTTATGGCTAACGCAACGCTTTTTTCCCCAACAAGGTTTATGTTATGCGCCCTTAGCAGTATTTCTGTTAATTCTTTTTCTGATTTTTCTTCACCACCATAGAAGCTTTCAGAAACTTTAAGTTCAAGCTTGCCTTCTGTGAAAGTTTTGCCTAACAAGTTAGTATCGCAAACAGCCACTACATTTTCATGAAATTTAACAAGCATTTTTATATCGCTTTTACCGGTTTTTTTGCCCCGCACGCTGTGCATTTGATCGTTAATGACTCCCCTTCTTTTATTAATTGTGTGTCTGGCTTTTTGCATTCCTGGCATAAAACAAACGTGTTTGCGTACTGCTCAACCTTGCTGTTAATAAGGGATGAAGGCAATTTTCTTCCAAGAACCAGCCTTGGGCCGTCAATAGTGGCTGGTGTGGCGAGCTCTCTCTGCAAAAATTTCAGCAGGTGGGCAGGTTCCCTCCTGAATGTGCTGCAAATAGCTGAAAAATTAGTTATAATCGTCTTGAACCCCTCAACATGGCCTGTAACCCTCGGTATTTCGAAACGCTCACTAGCAGTTGGCGCAATCTTCGGCAATTTTTCCTTCGCCC
>JACQSW010000086.1 GCA_016211095.1 Candidatus Woesearchaeota archaeon
CTCCAACATAAGCTAAAATTTATTTCTTATAAATATCTTTGGCACAAATTTTCGGAAATCTTTCGGCAGCATTATTACAAAAAGAAGGCATGCTTAAAGAGAAGAATTGGTTCACTCGTTTATTAGTTTGGTAAATATTACGAAAACAGTTGTCAATACGGCAACAATCCCTAATGTAATCGGCCAGAATTTCCATGAAAACTTAGCCAGCTCTATAAGGAAGCCGCCTATTTGTGTGCCGTAAGAAAAAATTACCCCTAAAGTCCCGAATACCAAGCCAAAAAAAATTGCAAACAAAGGGATAATGATGAACGCCGCTGCCGCTATGGCTAGGAATGTCAGGAAGCTTAGCAATACGTATTCGTATTTCATTTTTTATTCTTCACACTCCTGAGATGAAGATTAGGGCTATGTTTAGTATTACACCAATTACAAAAAACTTTGTTGAGCCGTCCGCTTTTTCCGGCAGCATGTCCCTAACAACAACGTACAGAATTGCGCCCACACATAAGGCGAAGATTGCGTAAAAAATAGTGGTGAAGCTGATGAGGATTGCTGCTATTATTGCGCCGATGATTGTTGATAGGGAAAGTACTATTTTTGTTGTATATGCCTCGGATTCTTGCTGTATAGCATCTAAAGCCATTGATGATGAAAGCGTGTGCAGGGCTAATGGCAGGAAGACGAGGAATCCTAATTTTGTTTTGGCGGTGTAAATAGCCACTAAAAAGAATCCAATGATAAAATGATCAATAAAGAATCCTACGATGTGAACTTTTTTCAAGTCTTTCATTAGGTGGCTTTTGTTTTTGACGTGTTGATAGAAATATTTTTCCAATAAGTGGAAGATTACGAAGCCAACTAGAAAAAAGAAGAGAATCCCTGTTGAGATTGAAGGTTTTATTATTTCTGGGAATAGCCTCAAAAATATTAATGAAAGGAACAATCCTGAGCTGAAGCTGATTATTTCTGTGTGGAACTTCTCAACAAATCGCCATGAAATGTGGCTGAAAAAGTGCAATGTGCTTAAGAGGAAAGCAAGGATTAGCGGGGTGATTTCCATTTTTTGCTCCCCTTTTTTGTTATTTCAACTATTTTCTGGACAACTCCCTCTATTGTTAAGTTTGAAGTGTCAATAACACAATCATAATTCTTTTTTTCGTAGCAGTTTACACCATAATATTTTTTGTATCTTGCCCCGTCATTCTCAATTCGCGCATTTATTGATTTTAAAACTTCTTGCTTGTCCTTAAAGTTGTTCTCAGTTGGCCTTGGGTCGTTGAATATCCTTTCAGCAGCAACCTCAGGGTTAACGTCCAAATAAATTTTTAACGAATCAGGGATGAAGAAGAAGCTTAGCCTGCCATCAATGATGAAGTTGTCTTCTTCTTTGCCAAGCTTTTTTTGGTACAAGTCCACTGCTTCGTCAGTGTTTTCTGGCAAGTTGTTGAACTCATCAATTGTTAATCCCCTCTCCTTTGCCATTTTTCTCCTCAAATCACCCATGCTGTAATGTTTCATCTTAAGTTTTTGCGCAAGTATCCTTGCAACTACAGTTTTTCCGGAGCCAGGCACTCCGCCGAGGGTTATCTTCATTTTTTTGCCGTATGAGATTGTTTCATCAGATAATTATATGCGGTTGTTGCTGCTATAGCTCCGTCAGAGGCAGCTACTACCAGCTGTTTTAGGAATCTTGGGACTATGTCGCCTGCGGCGTAAACACCTGGAATGTTTGTTTCCATTTGCGGGGTAACTGTTACGTGGCTATTTTCATCTATTGCGACTCCTAGCTGTTTGGCAAGGAAGGTTGATGGCACTGCCCCTATTTCAACAAATAATCCGTCGATATCCAATGTTTTGCCGCTGTTGAGCTTGATTTTTTTAAGGAATTTTTCGCCTGAAACCTCAACAACATTTGTTTTGTAAAGAATCTCCACATTCTTTTTTGTTAAGAGGTGATCAATTGCTATTGGCTCGGCTTTGAATTTTTCTCCGCGCAGAAGCAGGTATATCTTTGTTGCGTATTTGCTTAGGAGGAGGGCTGCTTGGACTGCGGAGTCCCCGCCGCCGACAACTGCCACAGTTTTATTTTTTGAGAGGGGCGCGTCGCATGTGTAACAATAGCTTATTCCTTTTCCGTTTACAAACTTTTCTTCCCCTAGCAGGTCAAGCTTTCTTCTTTGCGTGCCTACAGCGATAATGAGCGTTTTTGAATTGTAAACTTTGCCTTTCTTTGTGGTTAGGCTGAAGTGGTTATCATTTTTTTCTGCCCTGCCAACCTCATCTTCTACTAAGTCCACCTCAAATTTTTTTAGGTGATCGACAAATTTTTTCATTAAGTCAATGCCTGCTATTTGTGGAAAGCCTGGGTAGTTTTCTATGTTGTGCGCTTCCATGGCTACGCCGCCAAACTCTTTTGTTATTAGTATAGTTTTTAGCTTGTATCTTGCTGCGTAGATGGCTGCAGTTATCCCTGCTGCCCCGCCCCCAATTATGGCTAAGTCGTAAAGTTGTTCTTTGCTCATTTTATGTTCAGCGCTTTTTTTATTGCTTCTTTGTCGAAGCCGACTATGATTTGTTTGCCTATCTCTATTACTGGGACGCCCATTTGCCCGCTTTTTTCTACCATTTCCTCGGCTGCTTTCCTGTTTTCTGATACGTCTATGTTTTCAAATTTTATGTTGTGCTCTTTTAAGAAGTCTTTGGCCATAACACAATAAGTGCATGTTGGCGTGGAATAAACTACCACTTTTTGTTTTTTTTCTGCCATAAATAAATCCCCCCTAATGAATTATTTAGGGTTATTATAAGAATTTAGGGTATTATAAAGTTTATCCTGCACTTTTTTTAATGGTTAATTTATTTCTAAATTGTCTACCATGTAGGTGTATTTGTATTCTTCGTAGGCCATTAAGGTTTCGTAGTTTTTGATGTTTTCTGCGTATGCGTTTCTTAGGTCGATGAGTGTTGTGTGGAGGCCTTCTGGCGTGGTTGTGCAGACGTAAAGTATGGTGTTGTATTTGCCTATAGTTTTCACTGCCCAGAGTATGTTTTGGTTTGTGTTTAGGAATTGCTTGAATGATGCTTCTTTTTGTTCGTCCATGTTTTGCAGTTTTAGGAGCACGGCGTACATGTTGTAGCCTAAGCTTGTGTAGTTGATGACAGGTATGAATCCGCCTATTATCCCTGCTTTGAGCATCTTTTTCATCCTGTAAGATACTGCGTCCACTGAGACTTTTATTTTGTCTGCTATGCTGTAGAGTGGTATGGTTGCTTTGTCCCCTATTATTTTTAGGATTTCTAAGTCTTTTTTGTCGATTTTGGTTTGTTCACTCTTTGCTAATGTTTTTTTGGTTGGCTCTTTGTAGAAGCTTTGCGGCAGGGAGAAGGCTGCGTAGCCTTTAGTTATTATTAGTATTTCGTAGTCTTGCAGGTAAGCGCTTGAGTCGTTGATTATTTGGTTGAGTATTTTGTCGAATTCTTGCAGGCTTTTTGCCGCTATGGCTATCTCAAAGTCGTATTGGCCGCTGAATTTTATCACTGCCCTAACAAAGGGGTAAGTTGTGAATTGCTTGATCAGCTTTTCTTCAATCTCCTTTTTCGGCTTGTTCAGGGTTAGGAAGATATGGTATGAGTTGTAGCCGAATTTGGATAGGTCCACCAGTGTTCGGTATCCCTGGATTACTCCCTGCTGTTCTAGCCTTTGTATCCTGTATTTTATTGCGTCGTTGCTTAGGCCGACTTTTTTGGCTATTTCTGTGTAGGCTTGCCGCGAGTTTTGCGCCAGCTGCCACAATATTTTTTTGTCCTTCAAATCAATCTTTACTTTTTCCTTTGCCTCTCTTTGCTGCTGAAATCTCATATTTTTATGATAAACCGCATTAATTATTTAAATTTTTCGGAAAATTTGCAATTTTCATCAGGAATCTTTTAATATAAGCTGCCCCCTAATTATTGTTAAATATGATTGATGGAGGCAAACAAAAAATGATAATCAAAACATACGGCGTCAGGGGAAGCACCCCAACACCTGACCAGCAAAACATGAAATTTGGGGGCCACACAGCCAGCTACACAATAAAAACGCCCGCCAACAGCCTAATCTTTTTGGATGCGGGAAGCGGGCTAAGGAACGCTGCGAACAAAGAGCTAAGCGGCGAGGTGGAAAGGATATTTTTGGTGTTAAGCCACACGCATGCAGACCACACAATGGGCTTGGGCATGTCGCAGCTGCCTTACATAAGCTACAACCCAAAATTCAAAAACAAAAAGGTAAGCCTTGTTGGGCCGAAAAAAACGCTTGAGGGATTAACCCAATTTTACAGCGAGCAGGTATGGCCTGTGACGCCGAATGAAAAGGAAATGCCTGGACTGGATTACAAGGTAGAAGAGATTGAAGAAGGCAGCCTGAAGATTGATGAGAAAACAACAATGCAGGTTATGCGGGGCAATCACCCAAGAGACGGTGTGAACCTCTACAGGATTAACAGTGAAAAGGGAAGCGTTGTTTACGCGACTGACTGCGAGTTTGATTACGGCCAAGACAAAAAACCCTTAGAAGGCAAGGATGCGTTAACCAAGAAGTATGTTGAATTCATAGCCAAGGCTGATGTTTTGATAGCTGAAGCCCAGTACACCAAAGAAGCATACGATAAAGGCGCAGTGCATGGCTGGGGGCACAGCTATGTTGAACAGATTGCTGACTTGGCTAGCCTTGGCTGGGTAAAAAAGTTAGTTGTTACCCACCACGACCCTGCAAATGATGACGAGAAACTTTTAAAAATGGAAAAGGAAGCAAGGGACTACTGCAAAAGCAAGGGCTATTCCTTAGAGGTCGAATTTGCCAGGGAAGGCTTAGAGTACAAACTTTAATTCTGTACTTTTTTTTAGTTTTTTATGTTGTTCTAGCTGCTGCCTTTTTTGGCGGTAGAAAAGCTGTAAGCTGACATTGAACATTCACTTTTGAGAGATCTACGATAACAGAGTTTTTTCTCCACTACATTACTTTAGGGGGTTCTTTGAGTCGGTTAATTATGTTTTTGAACTCCAATTCATTTCGTTCCAAGTAATCTTTTTGAATGTTCAAACCTCTGTAATTTATGTCGTTTCTTACTCGGCGTAATTCATCTATTTTCTGAATTTCAAAATCAAAATCTTTCATCTTTTCTTTAAGATAAGCAATAAGACAGAGGTGATTAGTGCAATTATAACCATTCTTGTAGAGATGTGCAAAAATAAGCTCTTTAATGATGTCGTAGTAGGCTTCTACTTTGAGAACATTGAATTCGCCAGAAATCTTTTTGTCCCAGAATTTCAAGCGTAAGATCGCAATTTGAAGCATTTGATTAGCTCTTTCTTCATCAGGAACAGTTTTAGTAATAATTTTCCCATCAACACATTCTTTCCAGCTCATTTCGTTTGCCATGATTAACCTCCATTGATTTTAATGAAACCATATAAAACAACGCCGTTAATGATGTTGTTCCGTAATTCTTTTGAAAGATTGTTAATATTTGATTCAAAAATAAGATTTATTTTGTGGTTTAGTTTTTTCTCGTGTTTGGTTAATCCTAATGATACTTCTTTAGCTTCTACAAAAATGTCAATATCGCTCTTTTCTGTAAAAGTGGCTTTTGCTCCGCTTCCAAAGAGGATTATGGACGAAGGTAAGGCTTCTTTTTGGATGTAACTTATTAGACCAGATTCGTTAATTTTAAAGACAAGCCAATTTTTCTTGTAGAATTTGTATTTTTGGCTTTCAGTATTAGCAAAATACGTTGGGTAGAGGGTAGCTTCTTTCTTTTTGATAAATCTCAATTTTTCAAGATCAGCGATGTATTTTATTACCGTGGCGTGGCTGAGTTCCAAATGACGCGCAATTCCCCTAACCGAGAAGTCTTTCATCGGAAATTCTATAAAGAGTTCAAGTATTTTATAAGTGTTGTTTTTTAAAATTTCATCCATTTTTATTAGTCGGTTAATAATTTGACCAGATGGTTATAAAAATGACCAACGATATAAATAACTTTCGGTTTCTATGCGTATTAACTTTGGGGGGGGGGCGTAGGCTGTAAGGTTAAAATGTTGTTCTAGCTGCTGCCTTTTTTGGCGGTAGAAACATTTATATATAAGTAATTACTATGTAATAGTAACAAAAATGGAGGTTTTGTTGAAATGGGAATCATAAAAATCGGACCAAACGGAGAAGAAGAAATAAACACCTACAAAGAACAAAAAAACCAAAAAAAACAACGCGAACTTGAAGAAAGAATACCCCTACCAGAACTACAAATAATCCCAATAACCGAAGAAAGAACACCAACAAGAATACCCATCTACATACCAAACAAACCAACAAAAAAACAACCAGAAATAGACCCAGACTTCAAAATACCCCTCTACCACAAAATACCAAACTGCTAAAAAAAAACATCCAAAAAAAAATGGAACAAACACAACAAACACTCGAACAAATATTAACAGAAAGAACAAAAATCACGCTAAAAGATAGGCTGCTCCATATCATAAACAAAATAGATAATAGTTATCCTAGCTGGTCAATGATATACAAAGAGAAAAAATGCTGTAAAGAAAAAATAAGAGAAATCTTAACCCACCTTAACAA
>JACQSW010000087.1 GCA_016211095.1 Candidatus Woesearchaeota archaeon
CTAAATCTTTATAAATAAAAAAAGTTTAATATTAAACCTAGAATGCGGCTTAAATCCAGGACGTTACTGCTCGTTTTTGTGACTGTATTTTTGTTTTGGTTTATTAAGATTTATCTCAAATTTCCAAGCGCTGAATCAGGGATTATTGGGGTTATCTTGACAGTGACTAGCATTCTTTTTGGTCTTTTGGGCGGGTTCTTCATATCGGAATTGTGGACGAGGTATACTCAAATAAGGGAATTGCAAGGGGAACACTCTTCGGAAGGGCTCAACATGATTAAATGTGCTGAGTCTTTTTATACAAACAAAAAATTTGAAAAAGAATTCAAAAAACTTCTCGAGAAAGCAGGCATAGTAACTGAGACTGTTACATGGAAAGAAGGCCACCTCCAAATACCTTATGTAAGGGCAATTGGGGACTCCTTTAAGCTTATCAAAACAAAAAACGGTAAAGAGAACGTATACTTTGAGAACTTGTTAGAAAGTTATGACCAACTTGTAGAGGCCAATGTAAAGCTGGACATGCTAGGCAAAGAAAGGCTATTCCTCTCTGAATGGTTCATCATACTCACATTATCCGCAATGATATTATTTTCTATACTCTTCCTAGACACATCCCATTTATTCTACAAAGTGATAATACTCTCTTTTCCAGCTATAATTGCTCTCTCAGTCTCTTTGTTGTACGATTTGGACACTTTGTTGTGGAGCAAAGAAAACATCTCATTAGAGCCAAACGCGCGTTTGTTTGACGCCATCGGCGTAAAAAGATTCTATTTAAAAGAGAAAATCCCCTTTTTGAGCCAAAACATCCAAGGTTACAGGACAGAAGACGATTTAGAAGGAGAATTAAAAGAGGTATACAGTAACATACTAAAAGAGAGAGAAAAAGGCAAGATTTAGAAAGCTTAATAAACAACTTCTTCTTTTAAAAAATTAGTTGGGGGTGAAAAGTTTTTTTTCTAAAAACAAAAAAATGATCGGTCTCTCGTATGAACAGATTATTGAAAAAATCCGAACAGAAAGCGGGCTAAGCCAAGAAGAAATAGAGAAGAAGATAAAAACAAAAGTCCAGCAACTCTCCGATTTAATCTCCAAAGAAGGCGCTGCCCACATAGTGGCAAATGAACTTGGGATTAAGCTCTTCCAAGCGCAAAAAAAGAGATTCAAAATAAAAGAATTAGTGACCTTAGCAAGAAACGTTGAGATAGTCGCCAAAGTTATTAAAAATTATGAGATTAGGGCTTACAAGGTAAAAGAAAAAGAAGGCAGGGTAGCATCAATACTTCTAGGCGACGAAACAGGCATAATCAAAGCAGTCTTTTGGGATGAAAACATCATAAAACAAATAGAAAGAGGCGACCTAAAAGAAGACACAATCCTAAAAATCAAAAATGCTTATGTAAAAGAAAACAACGGTTACAAAGAATTACACCTCGGAAGCGGGGCAACCATCGAAATAAATCCTGAAGGTGAAGCAGTCGAAATAAGCACAAAAAACAAATTCGTTGAGCCGAAAAAGAAAGAGATAAAAGACCTAAAAGAAAACGATCACGCAGTAATATACGGCACCGTCGTGCAACTTTTTGAGCCAAGATTCTACGAAGCCTGCCCAATGTGCGGAAAAAAGCTTGAAGCCACAGAACAAGGGCACATTTGCAAAACACACAACAAAGTCGAACCAGTGCAAGTGCCAATAATCAACCTCTTCTTTGATGACGGAACAGACAACATAAAAGTTGTTTGCTTCAGGGAGCAAGCAGAAAAAATTTTAGGGATAAACACCCCACAAATAATTCAACTAAAAAATGACGCTGAAAAATTCCAACAACTCAAAAATGGGATACTGCTCAAACAGCTAAAAATAACTGGAAGGGCAAACAAAAATCAGTTGTTTGGAAGCTTAGAATTCGTTGCGCAAAACATTGAAACTGCTGAACCACAACAAATAAGTGAAGAATTATCAAGATGATGTTCAAAACCCATCTGGCAATCGGATTGCTAACAAGCCTGTTCTTGCTTCCTGACTTAAAGCCGATTCAGCCTATATTGTTCGTCGCATTTTTTTGTTTCGGTGCAGTCCTTCCAGATGTTGATTACCCGAAAACAAAAGTCGGAAGGGAATTCGGGTTCGTTTCAAAAATCCTTAACTTCTTATTTGAGCACAGGGGATTCATGCACACAATCTTTCCACCGCTAATACTCTTTGCCTTCTCTGTTAAAGCTGGCTTTCCCCATATAGGGTTTGCCATGCTTTTAGGCTATTTTGTGCACATACTAACAGATTCGCTCACTTATTCTGGGGTAAAAATTTTTTATCCGCTCTTAAACTTTAAAGTGCAGGGCTTCTTCAAAACAGGTGGGATGTTTGAATATTCCTTACTTTTTGTTATTTCCATATTCACTGTTTTAAAAATATGGGGGATGGTTGCTTGATAATCAAAGAAAAAGATGTGAAGCCAATCATGGATGTTTGCGGTGAATTAAAAGAGATTTACTATTCAAAAAATCTGAGCATATCAATAATCACCTTTCCGCCAGGAAGCGCTGCTAAAAAACATTTCCACAACAAAATGGAAGAGGTTTATTATGTGATCAGCGGAAAAGGGAAAATAGGGCTCGGCAACAAAACCTTAAAGATAACAGCAGGCGACACGATACCTATTCCAAAAAAAGTTTTTCACGCGGCAACCAACCCTTATTCGAAAAAAATGAAACTCTTAATAATAACTCATCCAAAATTCTCGCAACAAGACGTGACCTCCTCCCCGCACTAAAAGGCTTTTTACGAAGAAGCCCTTAATATATTGGGAGGTTTATGCACTCACCCACTTTTTTTTAGGCGGGATCATCTGCACATCTTAGGGGCGCAGTCAACTTGATGGC
>JACQSW010000088.1 GCA_016211095.1 Candidatus Woesearchaeota archaeon
AGATAATCCTTAGGGTTATGGGGTTCAAAAAAGAGGCGTTGCCTATCTTATTAATATTAGGCATATTCATAGCTGCATTAATTCTTTATGATGATGTTCCGCAAAAAATGCCTGTCCATTGGAACGTAAAGGGCGAAGTGGACAGCTACGGCCCAAAAGTTATTGGCTTGTTTGTTATGCCCCTCTTTATCTTGCTAGTTTACCTCTTCTTGACGATAGTCCCATATATTGAGGTTTACAAAAAAAATGTGCAAGAATTCGGCATCCACCTTTTTGGGTTAAAAATTGCGTTGATGTTGTTCATGCTGGTAATTTACGTTGCGGGTCTCTTGCCAAATTTTAATTACGGAATAAATATGAACTACGCGATTGTCCCGGCATTGACTGTCCTCTTCTATTATTTGGGCTATATTTTGCCGTTTATCAAAAGAAACTTTTTCATTGGCATAAGGACGCCGTGGACTCTTAGCAGCGAAGGAGTATGGCAAAAAACTCACGAAATTGGAGGCACAACATTCAAGGTGAACGCCATGATAATACTCCTAACTTTATTTTTTTCCAACTACTTTATTTGGATAATCCTCTTGCCAATCTTTGCTAACCTCTTCTTTTTAACAGTTTACTCTTATCTAGAATTTAGGAAAGAAACTCGCCATCGAAAAAAGTAAAAAATAAGAAATTTTTAGACTCTTCTTCCTCTCTTGCCGCCTTTCTTTCTGCACCTGTCATGCGGGAAGGTTGTTACGTCTTCTATGTTGCCTATCCTCATGCCAGTCCTTGAGAGCGCCCTTATCGCTGCCTGGCATCCGGGGCCTGTATTGCTTGGGCCGTTGTGGCCTCCAGGCGCTTTAACTTTGACATGTATAGCGTTGATGCCTTTGTCTCTTGCCCCTTCAGCTGCCCTCTTCGCCGCCATCATGGCTGCTGTTGGGCTGCTTTCTAATCTGTGGGCTTTGACAACCATTCCGCCAGAAGCCTTAGAGATAGTTTCGGAGCCAGTTATGTCGGTTATGTGTATTATCGTGTTATTGTATGACGAGTAGATGTGGGCTATGCCCCACTTCAATTTTTCAGCGTCTCTAAGCATTTTTTAGCTCCCCCTCCGCAACTTCTTCAGCCTTAACCGCCACTTCTTCTTTAACTTCAGGCTTCTTAACAATTTTAAGCTGGGTTTTGACTTCAACTTTTTCTTTCATCCTCATGGGGTGTTCTTCTTTGCTTAATTTTGAGTTTGGGCTAAAAGTTATTGCGTCTTCCTCGCCTCTAAGGACAAAGTAAGAAGGTATTGTGACCTTGTTGCCTTTCACGAATACGTGGCCGTGAATTACGAACTGCCTAGCTTGGTTTACTGTTCCGGCTAATTTTTTTCTGCACACCTGCGTTTGCAGCCTTCTTTCCAAAACATTTTTGATGTTCAATTCTAGGATATCCTCTATTTTTGCATCCTTTTCAATCAGCGACATACTGAAGAGTTTGTTTATCATCAGGTTTTTTTCCCTCTCTACCTGCTGCCCAGATCCGCGGATCATCCTCTTTGCTTGCTGCTTAACCTTCCTTAGGATTGCGTCAGCCCTCCATATTTCTTTCTTGTTTTTGAGGCCAAACTCAGCTGTTAACCCTTTTTCTTCCTCTATCCTTTCCAACCGCCACGGGTGGGAGGGCGTTGCATACTTTTTTCTTTGTTTTTTTGGATCTCCCATTTTTATGTCTTACCTACTTTCACTTTCTTTTTAACTCCAAGCGTCCTGCCTGTCCTGAAATGGGCTTTTGTTTTTTGGCCCCGCACAGGCAAGCCATATGAGTGCCTTATGCCCTTGTAGCACCTTATTTTTTTCATGTTCTTAATATCAAATTCCCTGCTGAGTTTCAGCTCAACTTGTGTCAGGTGCAAGTCTTTGCCTGTATCATAATCTTTTCGCCTGTTAAGCATCCACGTCGGTATGCCATACTTCGTCGGATTTTTGATGATGTCTTCGAATTTTTTTATTTCTTCATCAGTGAATAAGCCTATTTTTTTCCTTTTATCGCAGCCAAAAATGTTGCAGGCGGCGCTTGAAAAACTGAACCCTATGCCTTTGATGTTCCTCAATGCAGCTTCGATAGGCTCAGCCCCGGCTATGTCGGAGTTTAATATCCTAACCATTTGTCTTATTTGTTCAGCCATTTTATTTCACAAATAATCTGTATTTGTCTTTGCCCTCCATTTCTTCAAGTATTCTTTTTATGACCGCTTTTTTTGGGTTAGCTAAAAGCTTTATCCTGGTTTTCATATCATCAAAGTTGGTGAATGGTTTTTCTTGCCTTTTTTCGATGATTTCCCACATATGCTTTTTTCCTATTCCTGGGATTAGTTCAAGTTGGTGCCGTCTCGTGTTGATTGGCCCTGCGTCGTTAAAAAATTTTATGAATTTCTCTTCGTTTTTGTTTACCAAGTCACTTATTACGTATTCAAGCTCACCCTTCGCTGTTTGTGTTAATTTGGAAATTGGTATCTTCCCGACTATGTGGTGTATTTGGTCCCTTTTCCCTTCCCCTATATAAATCTTTTCTGCAGGCTGAAGGGTTACCCCGCTTTTTGGTATTAATTCGAGGATTGTAAAATTTTTTTCTCCAATAGCTTGGGCTATAGGCGTTTTTTTGTGAGCGGGCCGAGTATCAAAGGGGTATCCGTTTGGTAAAAAATCCAGAACAATTGCGTTTTCTTCTTTCTCGTCCATTTTTTTTAGTATTTTTTTGTCACGTCTATTATTTTTTTCAAATCTTCAGCTTTTAGGTTTAATGCTTCCCCGCTTAAGACAACTTTTAGGCTGTCCATGTCTTGCGGCAAAAGATCGACTAATTTCACGATTTGTTTATCCCTCAATCTTGGGATGTCAAGGCCTTCAAGCTCCTTTTTTAGGTCATTGGCTTCTTTGCTTTTGAGCTTTGTGAACAAGTTTAAGTAGCCTTTAGTTTTTTCCGCCCTAAAGTTAAGTTTTCCGTCTCTTTTCTCGACGTATTTCAGCTTGTCCATTACTTCGTTATGGGACAATCCTTTTTCGTTAAGCATTTTTACTTCAACCAATTTATTGTGCCCTCCTTAGGTGTACGGGATGTACAACAACTTTTTTATGCATGTTGCCTTCCCTAACGATGACTTCATAGCATCCGCCAACTTTTTTTTCCACTATCCCGTTTCTGCCGTTGAATCTTGGGAAATGCATGCCTTTTTGGATGGTTGGTTCGGCGACAAAGCAGACCCTGTCCCCTTTTTCAAAGCTTTGAAGGTAGTTTCGAATGCTAATCTTACCTTTATCTTTAACGTTCTTTCTAAGCTTTCCTCTTGTTTTTCTCCTAAATCCGCCGCCTCTTTGGACCATTTTGTTTTTTTGACCTTCCTTTTTAGCTTCTATTTTGACAAATTAGCGTTTATAAATTTTTTGTTAAGAAAACTTTTTTTTCCCTCACTCAAAATTGTTCTCTTAGCTTTGTAAAAACCGCCCCCAATGCAAAAAAGAGGTTGGCATTTGTGTTTTCGCTTTTAATTTCTCCCCCATCGTTTGTTAGGGTTGCTGAGACGTGGCATTCATCGCCTTTTGTTAAGGTTATGCAAAGTTTATCGAATGCTCCGTTTTCTTCGCCAAACTTTTTGGCGTGCGTTCCAACAAATTTTTTGACAACAACTAATGTTGCTGGGTCTAGGCTTTCAAATCCTTCCAACACTATGTGCTCTCCTAGTTCTATCATTTTTAAATCACTAACTTTTGAGGCTCCAACTCTGTTATAAAGCTTTCGCTTCAAAAAAACGCTGTTTTTTTTGGATAGCAAGCGTTAAATAGTTCTTAATTTTTAGGATTTTGTATGGAAAAAGACCAATTAGGGCTTGTAAGGCGGAAAGCTAAGGGCTTGGCTGAAAGGGCTGCTTTGGGCAGTTGTGTAGAAACGAACAAAGAGCTTGTAAGGGAGCTGAATTCTGAGCATATAAGGGCTTATTTGACGAATTTGCCAAAACAAAATCACATCGTAACAACAGTAAGGATAGGCAAGGAGTATGTAATTGATCCTTTGCTCACAAAAGATTATGGCGTAGGCAATGGGGAGGTTCTTTTTACAAAGAAAGAACACGAAAAACTGATGCAGGAAGTTGCCAAAAAAACGCCATTCAAATTTTATATGGACAAAAAAGTTGTTTACAAAAAAGCGAAAAAAGAATAACTGTTTCCTACTTTTTTAGTTCAAACTTATTTCTTTTAGGGTGGAGAAAATCAAAGTTGTCCTCTTTTAGATGGAAAGAGTTGTTCGCAAACCCCCACCATCCCTGTGTTATTTGTCTTTTTATTACGTCTAAAGATTCTTGGTTGGGTGAGTAGATGGTGCAGTTGTTCATCTTATAACCGAAGTAATCCCCTTGGTAGTTGTTAATTTCTGCAACACAATTTTTAGCGTGAGATAGGGTGTAGTCGCCATTAATTTTTTCAGCCTTAACAATTATTGGCTTACCTTCTTTGCCTCGCAACCAACCGCCAAAACAATTAGCGTTAATGTTTTCAAACTTGAAATCGTTAAAGCCTTGCTTGTAGCTAGATTGCATCAGTGCTGATAAGAACAGACCGAAAACCTCTTTATCGTATTCTTTATTTTTTCTGTTAAACTTCCTGTTGAATTTATTAATCAATTTGGGGCTTGTTTGGAAGCTTTGCAAAAATTTTTGAGCCCGTAAAAAATCAGCTTCAGAAAAAACGCCCATCTTTTCGGAAATGCTTTCAAAGTAAGC
>JACQSW010000090.1 GCA_016211095.1 Candidatus Woesearchaeota archaeon
CTTATTAAGCATATACTTCTTATAGTTTTTAAAGAGTGTTAGTGTGGGGCGACTTAGCGACTAATGCCTTCGGGCGTTATAGCAAATTTTCGGATTTGCTCATTCAAACTTGGTCTTCGTATCGATTTTGAACTAAGCCTAGGCGCGCTAACACTTCAAAATTCTTGTAACAAAAAATTATTAAACCTGAAAAGGCAAATAACATAAACTATGCGCGCTTTTAATGTTGGTGAAGTTCTAAAAGGATTAGAAACAGATAGTGGTGGGTTAAGCAGCGAAGAGGCAAAAGGTCGGCTAACGAAATATGGTTTTAACGAGTTGCGTGGCGAAAAAAGGGTTTCTCCTCTAAAAATTTTTTTAAGCCAATTCAAAGACCCCCTTATTGTTATTCTTTTTGTAGCAACGCTTGTGTCTGTTTATATAAATGAAGTTGCAGATGCTTTTATCATTGCTGCGATTATTGTTCTTAATGCTGTGGTCGGCTTTTTTCAAGAATTCAAGGCAGAAAGGGCTTTTGAGTTGTTGAAAAAAATGAGTGTGCCGCACTGCATTGTCTTTAGGGATAGAAAAGAAGAGGTTATAGAATCAAGATTTTTAGTGTCAGGCGATATAATCATTTTAGGGGCTGGTAATAAGGCGCCAGCTGATGCCCTGCTAATCGAATCGATGAGTTTAGAGGTTGACGAATCTGCTTTAACAGGCGAATCTATCCCTGTCCAAAAGAGTATAGCCGAGGTAGACGAAGGTACCGCCTTGAGCGAAAGAAGCAACATGATTTTTTCTGGAACAACAATCACGCGTGGCACGGGAAAAGCCGTTGTTGTTTCTACTGGTATGAATACTGAGTTTGGAAAAATAGCCAAGCTTGTGCAAACAATTGAAACAGCAACCACCCCTCTCCAGAAAAAACTTCAAGGATTAGGCAAATGGCTAGGGGCAGTGATCCTGTTTATTTGTTTAATAATATTCGGCCTTGGTATCTTAACCGGTAAGTTTAATTTTTTTGAGCTATTCATGACTGTCTTAAGTTTAGCTGTTGCTGCTATACCTGAAGGATTGCCAGCAGTAGTGACTATTTGCTTGGCTTTAGGCTTGCGGAGGATGCTTAACCGTAAAGCTCTTATTCGAAGGCTAAAGGCTGTAGAAACTCTTGGAAGCATTACGGTCATCTGTACCGACAAGACTGGTACTCTGACAAAGAACGAAATGACTGCTATCCAATTATTTGTAAACAACCAGTACATAGATGTTAGCGGTTCAGGCTATGAAACTAGCGGCGAATTCAAAATCAACAACAAAGCAATCGATCCGAAACGAGTGAAGTTATTGCTGGAAATTGCAGCTTCTTGCAATGACTCAACATTAGAAATTGGTGACCCCACAGAGAGAGCGCTTGTTGTATTGGCAAAGAAGGGGTTTGTTGAGAAGGATGAGGCAAGGATTGGTGGGATCCCCTTTGATTCAGACAAAAAGTATATGGCTACATTTCATAAGAATGGCTTGGCTTATTTTAAGGGTGCTCCAGAAAAAATCCTTGAAATGTGTGGTTACATACAAATAAACAGTTCTAAACGGCGAATAACTTCAAAAGAAAAAAGTGCAATCCTAAACGAGAGTGGGGAAATGGCTGCTTCTGCATTAAGGGTATTGGCTTGTGCGTATAGCCATGACAAGAAACTGCGAGACCTGACTTTTGTTGGTTTGGTTGGAATGATTGATCCACCAAGAGATGAAGCCCAAGAATCAATTGCGTTGTGTGAAAAAGCAGGAATAAGGGCAGTAATGATCACAGGGGATCATTTGGTGACAGCGAAAGCGATAGCCAACAGAATTGGCTTAAAAGGCGATGCTATCAATGGAGACGAAATTGATAAGCTAAGCATGCCAGAGATGCAGGAATTGGTAAAAAAAGTAACAATATTCGCGAGGGCGTCTTCAACGCATAAAGTCAGAATTCTTTCTGCCTTGCAAAAAAATGAAGAGATTGTGGCGATGACTGGGGATGGTATTAATGATGCGCCTGCACTAAAAAAAGCAAACGTCGGTGTGGCAATGAACATAAAAGGCACAGATGTTAGCCGGGAAGCTGCAGACATGACTCTTTTGGATGATAATTTTGCGACGATTGTTTCTGCAATAAGGGAGGGTCGCACAATTTATGACAATATCAAAAAGTTTGTCAAGTTCCTCTTAGCAGCTAACCTTGGAGAAGTTTTACTTATCCTTATAGCGATAATTGTTAGCCTCCCTCTTCCGCTTCTGCCAATTCATATTCTTTGGATAAACCTTGTTACTGATAGTTTGCCTGCGCTTGCTTTAAGTGTGGAGAAGTCGGACCCAAAAATTATGGAGAGAAAGCCTCGGCCGGTTAATGAGAGCATATTCCATAATATAAAATTCTTTTTGATAGTTGCAGGCTTGTTAACAGCAATGAGCAGCTTAGCAGCGTTCTTGGTTTATTATTGGGATGGCGGGGATATTGTTAAAGCTCGGACGATTGCGCTCACAACAATAGTTGTATTTGAGTTGCTTCTTGTTTTTGCTTGCAGATCAAAAAAATTAACTTTGGTAGAGTTAGGCTTGTTTTCTAATAGGTATTTAGTTGGAGCAGTCGCTGTCTCATTCATTGCGCACCTCTTAATAATTTATACTCCGCTAAGCGCATTTTTCAAATTGGCCAGTCTAGGGTTGAATGATTGGCTGATAGTCTTAGCTTTCGGCGCTAGCGGCTTGTTATTTTTTGAAATAAAAAAGTTTTTCTTTCCAAACAAAGAATTAATTGTGCAGCCTTATGCACGTTTATAAAAAATTCTCCGGGTTTATCTTGCTTGTGATAAGCATTCTTTTAATGTTGTAGTCTATTAATAATTCCGTCTTTTTGTCATTATTCTTTTGCAACTCCCTCTCTAAATCTATTAAAGCTGAGAAGTCCAATTTTTTGTTAGTGTAAGCTTTTATCGTTGATATTCTGGTATTTTCTAAGTTGCTTATGTTCTCGTTTGTTGCTTTTATCCTGTTTTCTGCTTCCCTTAAGGCGCTGTATAAGTTTGTTATTTCAAGCTTTATGTTATTCTCTTCTTTTTGCATTTCCAAGGAGATGATTATTTGGTCTGATTCTGATTTGGATTGCCTTGCTTCTGTATTTTTATCAAAAAATGGGAGGGGTATGTCTATACCTAATCCGAATTTGTACTCCTCTGTTTCTGGGTTGAATTTTCCTTCTAGGCCTATTTTTGCGTCACGAGTTGGACCTTTTTTGGCGGCTTTTGCTTCTTTTTGTATTGCTTGTTGGAATGCCCTTAATTTTTTTAGTTCGAGGCTGTTTTGTATTGAATTTTTGATGCAGTATTCTAAGTCTTGATTGAAAGGCAAATATTCTGGTGATGCAGTTATGCTAATTTCGGTGGTTAGTGCTAATCCTAAAAGGCTTTTGAGATTGTTAAGGATTCTTTCATAGTTGTTTTGCCTATTGTTAAGTGCGTCCTGCGCTGAGGATAGCTCTGTCGCTGCCCTCATCAAATCTGCCTCGAAGTTTGTTGTTTTTTTAATGATAGAATCATCTTCTTTTATGTTTAAGACGTAACTCTTTTGGTTGCCAACGAAGGCGGTTATTTTTAGGACTTCGTAATAGTTTTGGGTTACAAATAGTTTAACGTCCCTAACGGCCTGTTCGTAGGTTATTTCTGCCGCTTCAAGCGTTGCATCTGCTATTGCCTGCTTTGCCTTTTCGTTAGCAGGAGTGGTGGATAGGTATGGGGTGGGGAAGCTAAATTTTAAGATTAGTTCGGGTTCAAATGTGCGAAATTGATTGTTTTCTGTAGAAGGTTTTTCTATTAATTCTTCTTTTCTTGTTTCCCGGATTATCCATTCGAGTTCCACTGCGTTTTTGAATTTTTGTTTTAGGTAGAGGTCTATGTTTGATTCTATTTTTGATTCTTCTTTGTCGTTATCGCCAGTTAAATCTTCTTTTCCTGTGTGGAGGTAGTTTGTTTTAAACCTTAACCCTACTTGTGGGGCATAATTTGCGTCGAACAAGTTTTTTTCTGCCTTAGCAAGGTTTAGCCTTTCGTTGGCTTGCTGTAATAACAAACTTTCGTGGAGAGCTAAGTCTAAGGTTGTTGTTTGATCTAATTTTAATGGTTGTGAGCCATTTGAGTAGGTTAATGTGGGGATTAGCAGAGAAGTTGTTGTTATAATTGCTGCAATTTTTTTAATTCGTTCCTTCATTTTTGTTAGTGGCGATTGTTTTTAGTTTATAAAATTTTCTATCGTGACTATAATTAAGTGGTGAAGATGCTTGGGGGTTGCTTATTTTATGACTCGCCACACAAAATTTCTTTCTTTTTTTGATTACGCTTTGAACGATTTTTTTCTTCTATTTGTTACGTCATCTTTAAATTTGTGTTTGATGCAGTTCTCCAACTCCTCACAGACCTTATTAATCGTTCTAGCCAAGTCCCAATCAGCATTCGTGCTAGTAACTAAAACGTTAGGGGCTTGCAGCCTAAGGTGTATAGAAAATTTTGGAGTATTACCACTTTTCTTATATTTCTTTACAGTAACTATCAATTCGCCTTCTTCGAAATGCCTGCCTACTTTTTTACTAAAAGAGCCTAGGTGGTCTTGTAGTTTAGCAATCTCAAAGCTGTCAAGGCTGTTTGCGCCTATATAACTTATTTTCATAAAAATTCCTCCCCAAATTTTTTTTATCTTTTTTATCGGAATAAAACTGTTAGGCTTTTAGCCTGCAAATGAATTCCAATGCATATTCTTTTAAAATTAGCATTTAAGTTTTTTTAAACCTTTTGTATATGATTTAATAGATATTTTAAAGAACTATTGGCAAAGTTCAAAAATTTCCTCCTTAACATTTATATATCCCTCCTCTTTACTATTCTTAAACTTTGAAAGGGGGTGTTTGAGTATCGTTAATTATTCGAAAGATGAAAAAACTGTTTTGGAACATTTCTTCTCAAACATTGACAAAAATGTCTATTTTGTGAAAAATTTGCCTGAGGAAGTGTGGGCAACGCTCAAAGGCTCTTACAGCAGGGAACATCTTTCTATGCGTGACAACTTCTTAAAAAAGATGAAAGAAGGGGGAGCAGACATCAAAGCCTTGGCTGAAGCTATCCGCATAACAAAAGAAGGAACTTCGTTGCAGAGGATAAAATCAAAAATCACCAGAAAACCGGTTGAGCAGTTAAGCCTTGAATATCTAATAAGCAAGGCGGGAAAGTTTTTGGAGACATGGGCGGTCAAGTATGGGCATAACTCGCTGAAGGAGGGTGCAGTCGCCAAAATTGCAGTTGAAGACGTTTCAATAATCTTAACTAAAATTATCGAGGATAATAGGTTAGCTTCTTACATAGAAAAATCAACTCGGTATTTGGATTTTACAAAGAGCAGCCTCTTCTATGATTCAACATTAATAAGCTCGCATCACTCAAGGAGAGTTGAGGATAATGGAAACATGCTGATGGAGACTTACACAGAAATACTCGAAAAACTTACGCCATTTGTTATTAAAAAAAGAGATGCGCTTAAGCCAGAAAAAGAAAAAATGAAAGCGTGGGAGAATGCTTGTAGGGCCGAGGCATTCGACTCAGCGAGGTACGTGCTACCCGCGTGTGTCAAAACAAGTTTGGGATGGACTGTGAACGCTAGGGAACTAGAGCACGCAATCACTAAACTTTTATCAAGCGAGCTTGAAGAGGCGAAAAAGATAGGGGCGCTGCTTAAGGATGAAGGGACAAAAATTTTTCCAACACTCATAAGGCATGCAAAAGAATCTGAATACTTAAAAGAAACAAACAAATCAATGAATAATTTATCCAAAAATTTGTTAAAAGATGATCCAAAAGAAGCAAATTTTGTTTCATTAGTTCACTCCGATGAAGGCTTAGAAGACAAACTGGTGGCTGCAATACTTTACAAATACTCCCAACAACCTTACTCACAAATATTTAAGCAGGTAAAAATTTTTTCTGAAAAACAAAAAAACGAAGTTTTCGAAGAATATTTGAAAAGGCGCAGCAACCATGAAGCCATGCTTAGGGGGATGGAAGCGGGGGAATTTGTTTTCGACATCCTAATTGATTTTGGAGCTTTCAGGGATATACAGCGGCATAGGATTGGAACGCAGATACCCCAAACATTAACCACCTTTCACGGCTACACAACGCCTGAGTTAATAGTTGAGGCAGGCTTGGAAAAAAAGTTTCGAACAGCAATGGAAGAATCTGCCAAGAACCACCAACTAGTCTACAAAGATTATCCTGAACAAGCTCAGTATATGGTTCCGTTAGCATTCAAAAAACGGGTTTACCTAAAGTTTAATCCGAGGCAAACAGCATATTTCATTGAACTCAGGTCAGGGGAGCAGGGCCACGTATCTTACCGAAAGCTTGCAATAATGATGCATCAGATTATAGAAGAAAAATACCCAAACTTTGCTAAATTCATAAAAGTCAACAAGAACAATATTGATATGCCGAGATTAAATGCGGAACTAAAAGCTTTGAACAAGAAATAACGTCGTGTTAAAGCTTTTTACCTTTTCTTTTTTAAACAGGGTTCACACCTGAATTTAGGGATGTAGAGGTTTTCGCTTTCAAAAACTTCCAGCGGTTTTCCACAATCAAAACATTTGACTTTTTGCATATCGTCTCAATTTACAAAGAAAAAGCAGATTCTTTTATAAAGTTTTTGGAAAAAAAATCTTTATCTGCTGGCATCCGCCTGCCTTTCAAGTTCTAGTTTTTTTGCTATCGCGTTTGATGCTTGATCGCAGTTATAAGCCTTCATTATTTCTTCAGCTAGGCATTCGGTGATACTCTTCTTGGTTTTGAATGATTTTGAGTAAGAACCCTGAATCATTATTCTTAAAGCTATGTCAATCCTTCTTTGTGGGCTGCATTCCACTGCTTTAGGATACCTTGCTCCGCCGTATTCAATTGTGGTTATTTCTTCTCTAGGCGCAGCCATCTCTATTGCTTTAATAAAAACTTCGATGGGGTTTTTCTTTGTTTTTTGTTCTATCATCTCAAAACATTGTTTTACTATTTTGCTCTTGTTCGCTGCTTTTCCTGGGCAGTGCCCTGAGCTTATCCTATGTTTTTTCCCTTTGTGACCTGGCACCATCAGTTTGTTGATTAGCCTCTCAACGATATGGTTTTTTGATTTCCAGAAGACCGTTTTGACATTTCTTCCGCCTGTTTTTGGGATAATTATTGGTTTGATATTTATGTATCTTTGTAAACCTGGGTCTTCAACTTTTATTTGTGAAGTGTCCCATTTGTTGAATAGTTTGATCATCATCTTCTACCCTTTTCTATTTTTCCTCTCACCAATGCGTTTAGTGATTGGTCGTTGACTTTTATTACTTGCCACCTAACGGTTGGGATGTCGCCTTTTGCCCTCCCCATTTTTCCGCCTATGCATTCAATTAGGACTTCGTCGTGTTCATCGACAATTTTTATAGCGTTATTGCCTGGTACGAAGGCAGTAATCTTTTTGCCGTTTTTGATTAGTTGGCATCGTACACACTTTCTCATCGCTGAGTTGGGCTGTTTTGCTTCTAATTGTATTTTTTCTAGAACGATAGCTTTGGCTTGAGAGCTGCCTTTAAGCGGGTCTGATTTTGCTTTGCGTTTCATAATCCGCTTTACGTAATATGGATCGCGCCATCTACCGCTGTCTCTCCTCTCTTTGAGTTTTTTTGCAGTGTTTAATCCTCGACTTTTTTTGCCCATTTTTTAAAAGCTGAGATTTGTGGGTGTATTTAAACGTTTCGGAAGCTTTTTTAGACGATTTTTACATCGAGATTGAAGTATCTCTTCATTAAATCGTGGAGTTTTTTAAGGTTTTGTTTATCTCTCCCGAACAGCATACCCTTTTCTTTATTATTGTTAGTCTTGATAAGTGCAACGCCTTCCTTGATTTCCACTTCGGCAATTATGGGTTTAATAATCCTTTTAAGAAATTCAGACGAATCCGGGCTGAATTCTATTACCTTTATTGACTTTTTTAGTAAGTTGCCAACTTTTTTTACGTGTGAGCCATTCTTGCCTAACGCTTTTGCCATCTCTCCTGATTGGACAACAAAAACAAGTTGGCTGTTCTCGATGAAGCAATCTTTTACTTTAGCTTTTGTTACGTTTTCAAAAAAATTGATGTAACCTATAGTTTCTGCAGAATACTCTATCATTTTTTTTAACAGCTTAAAACAGAAATACGGAAACCCTTCTTACAGATCATGCCTACTTCTTCATTTGGGATGCCAAGCTCTTCTATCGATGCGTTTGCAAGTTTTGCAAGATGCATTATCTCTGTTTTTGTTTTTTGTGGGCAGTTTGATGCCAAAAAAACTTTCTTCACTTTTCCAATCTTCAATTTTTTTATTGTTTCCTCACTTCCAATCGTTATTTTTTGCTCTTTAAGCACTTTTTTTAGATCGCTCATTTCGGCTCTTCTCCTTCTTTCTTCATTTTTGTAACGAGGTTTGGCAACCCGGTGCCGAGTGGCACTGTTTGGTTTACCATAACGTTTTCTACAACTGAGTTGAGATGGTCAACTTCTCCGATAAGGCTTGCTTTTACTAATTGGGGGATTGGTGTTTCGAAGCTTGCCCTTGCAAGCACGCTTTCTTTTTCGCCTGTTATCCCGCTTCTCGTTACTCCTTTTATTATTCCGCTGTTAGTTATTAGGTCTGCTATGAACATAATGTGCCTTATGTCGATGTCTAATGCTTGGTCTTTGATGACTTTTCCTGCCTCGTTCATTATGCTTTGCCTCGCTGCTTCTATGCCTAATACACTTGCAACTTCGAATATGTCGTTAGTGGTTGAGGTTGTACCGTCTACTTCTTTTATTTCTAAAACTTTTTTTAGGTTTGATCCGGCTGTTAGCAGGATAACTTCGTTCTCTTTCTTTATAGGGAGGATCTCAGTTATTCCCTCTATGCCTTTGATATGAATATCTTTTATTTTTTCTTTTAGGGCATAAACCGTTGGCAGCGTTAATTCTTCCTCTTTAGGCTTAGGTTTTATAATTAGGAGGTCATCTTTTAGGTTTACTTCAGCGCTTTTTAGCTCAGTCTTTAGGCTTTTTATGATTGTTAGGTCAGTGACCCCTATTTCCCTCATCCTTTTTTTGTTTAGCTCTATCTCTATGTTTAGCTTCATGATGTTTATTGAGATTTTTGATATTACTTCTTTGAGTTTTATTTCTTTTATGAGGGAGATTATTTTTTCGAGGTGAGTTTCATCTTTGTTGTATGGTTCTTTGAGGTGGATCTCCATGCTGGGGGTGCTGGCTTTTTTTCTTGCATCAAAAATTTCTATTAGCCTTGGAAGACCCAAGGTTATGTTTGCTTCAGCTACTCCCGCAAAGTGGAATGTTCTTAGGGTCATCTGTGTTCCTGGCTCTCCAAATGATTCAGCGGTTATTATCCCTATGGCTTCGCCAGGATTTATTTTTGCGTAAGAATATTTTTCTTCTAATCTTTTTATGACTTCTTTTAGCTGTTTTTGGTTGATTGGCCTTTTGGCGATAGCTTTTTTTAGGTTTTCAACTAATTTGCCCGGCAACCTGTTTTCGCATTCTTTTATTAAGTCTTCAGCCATCTTTATTCACCAACAACCTCATCTATTATTTTGTTAACGTCTATTGTGCCGTGTTCACTCTTTGATACGTCGATGTTGTCATCTCCGTATCTGAATTGTATGATTGATTGGTTAGCGTCTCTTGTTGTGAAGTCGTACTCTATTTTTAGGTCTTGTAATGCATTAGCTAGCCTTCTGTAGAGGTATCCTGATTTTGGAGTTCTTAGGGCTGTATCCATAAGCGAGTCTCTTCCTGTCATTGCGTGGAAGAAAAATTCTATGGGGTTTAATCCTTTTTTGTAGCTGTGCCTTACGAATCCTCTTGCCGCCGGGCCCATGTCTCCTTCTTTGAATAAGGGCAATGTTCGGTCTTTGTATCCTTTATCTATTCTTTTTCCCCTTAATGCTTGCTGCCCTACTAGAGCTGCTGTCTGCGCTAAATTGAGGATGTTCCCCTTTGCACCTGAACGTGCCATGATAAGCGTGCTGTTTACTTCGTTGGAACTATGAGCAATCATGCTTCCCACTTTATTTCTTGTTTCGTTGAGTTTTTGCAATATCATTAATTCTAGGGTTTCTTCAATTGTTTTTCCAGGGTATGAGCTTAGTTGCCCCTTTCTGCATTTTGCGATTAATTTTTCAACTTCTTCTTCTGCTTCATTTATAGAAATTTTAACTTCTTTTGTTAAGTCTTCTGATAGGTCAGAGTCGGATGTTGTTGTTGTGAAACCCCTTTTTGTTAGGACTGCTATCCCTAAAGTGAATATTTTTCCTAGTAGGCTAACAGTTTTGTCCGCTCCGTAAAGCCGGTATATATCTCTTAGTAAACTTCCGCCACCTTCGCCTATTGTACTGACATCAATCACTCCTGATACGAGTTGACCGTCTTTTATTACAACTTTTTCTCCATTTTTTGATTTGCCGACGAAGTCAAAGTCTTTTGGCAGCAATGCGCTAAATATTTCTTTTCCAGTTACTGTTTTTTTGAAGTTTTTGAATTTTTCCCACTCATCTATCCCTATGCTTACAAGAAGACTTATCGCTTCTTCTTTTGGGAACTCCATAACCTTGGTTAATAGGTAGTTACCTGATACTGAATCTTCTATGCAGCCCATTATGTTTAAGCCATGTTTTGGGCTTATTATTTGGGTTGGTACATTCATAAGGATGTCTGCTTCGGATTTAGCCTCTTCTGTTTGAGGTATGTGGAGATTCATTTCATCTCCGTCAAAGTCTGCGTTGTATGGTGCACAAATTGTTGGATTAAGCCTAAATGATTTCCCTGGCAGAACCCTAATTTTGTGGCACATAATTGACATTCTGTGAAGTGTTGGTTGCCTGTTAAAGATGGATATGTCCCCATCGATTAGGTGCCTTTCTACAACGCAACCGGGGGATAGTTCTTCAATAATTTGTTCATGTGTTTCTTTGCTTATCTTCTTCTTTTTTCCGTCCCCCATCCTGACGTAGTTTGCGCCGGGGTATTTCGTTGGCCCATTACTTACATACTCTTTTAATTTTTTTATGTTCCATTCTGTTACTCTTTCTGGAATAGTTAACTCCATTGCTACTTCCTTGGGGATTCCGACTTCATTGATTTCTATTTTTGGGTCGGGCGAGATTACTGTTCTTGCAGCGAAGTTAACTCTCTTTCCTGCAAGGTTGTGCCTGAATCTTCCTTCTTTGCTTTTTATCCTCTCACTTAACGTTTTTAGAGGCTGCCCTGATCTGTGTCTTGCTGGGGGCATTTGGCTTACTTCATTATTGAAGAAGGTTGTTATATGATATTGGAGTAGGTCCCACAAGTCTTCTACAATTATTTCAGGAGCTCCAGCATTTATGTTTTCGAATAGCCTTTGATTTATCCTTACTATGTCTCCAAGTTTGTGTGTTAAATCGTCTTCTGCTCTTTCACCACTTTCGAGGGTGATTGACGGCCTAATTGTTACTGGAGGAATTGGGAGAACTGTGAGGATGCACCATTCTGGCCTTGCATATTCAGGCTTAAATCCTAAGAAGTACATATCCTCTTCTGTTATTTTTTCAAATCTGGTTAGTATCTCTATTGTGTTGATTCTTTTGTTATCTTCTATGAAGTTTGTTGGTTTTTCTATTTTTACTGTGTATTGTTTTGCTTTGCAATGCGGGCATTTTTTAACATTTTTTAGTATATTAGCAATAGCTTTTACGCCTATCCTGTAATGTTCAAGGCTTTCTCCTTCAAGCTTTTCTAGCCTGGCTTTATATTTTTGAATCTGTTTGTCATCCGCAAGTATTCTTGAACATTCTCTACAAGTGCTTTGCAAGACTTTGACGGTTACGTCCATATAATTTATGTGAACTATCGGCCTTGCTAGTTCTATGTATCCGAAATGGCCTATACATTCTTTTAGTTTTCCACCACAGGTTTTGCATCTTAAACCAGGGTCTATGACCCCTAACCTGATATCCATTAAACCGCCGTCGACCGGATACCCTTCTTTATCATAAAGTTCAGGAGTAACAATTTTGGCAGAAGCCATTTTCTTTACCATTTTTGAAGATAGCATCCCAAAAACTATTTTTCCAATTTTTTTCTCGTAGTATTGTACCATTTTTTTAGTATTTGTTCTCAAGTTTTACTTGAGGGTATATGCATAGTGATCTTAATTCGTCGTATAATAGTTTGAAAGCGTAGCTTATTTCTATAGGAGCGATATCAACATTGCCTCCGCATTTTGGGCATGAGGGTTTCTTTTTGAAACTGTCATGTATCGCTAGCATTCCACATTTTTCGCACACATAAACTTCAGTTCTGTCTGAGTCAAATCTTTCTTTTAGCAATAATGACGCTCCATGAGCAACAAAGCAGTCTTTTTCCATTTCTCCAAGCCTTAATCCTCCGCCTTTGCTTCTCCCTTCAATTGGCTGCCTTGTTAGGAGCTGTATCCTTCCAGCTGCCCTTGCGTGCAATTTGTTAGCTACCATGTGCTTAAGTTTTAAGTAGTACATATTTCCGACGAAGATATTTGCTTCGAATTCTTCTCCGGTTATTCCGTTGTACATCCTTTCTGTTCCGTTCTCTCTGAATCCGCGTTCGAGAAGTTCTTTTCTTAGATCTGTTTCTGCTTCTGCGCTGAAGACGCTTCCGTTAACGAATCTTCCGCTTAGCGCACCAACTTTTCCTGCTATTATTTCGATTAAGTGTGAGATTGTCATCCTGTTTGGGATGCAGTGTGGTGAGAAGATTATGTCAGGGGTTATTCCAGCTGCGGTGAATGGCATGTCTTCTTGTGGGATTATTGCCCCTATTACTCCTTTTTGTCCGTGTCTCGATGCAAATTTGTCGCCTACTTCAGGAGTTCTTTGGTCTCTTATTCTTATTTGGATTAGTTTGTTGCCTTCCTCGTTTTCTGTGAGTACGACCATGTCGACTACACCTTTTTCTCCTTGCCGAATTGTGACCGAGCTTTCTCTTCTGATGTTTGCGGCGATGCTGAATTCTTCAAGCTCTCCGAGGAATCTTGGTGGAGATGTTTTTCCGATTATGACATTTCCTTCTTCTACTACTGCTTCTGGGAAGATTATTCCATCATCTTCAAGTAGTTTGTAATCTTCTTCTAGGCGGTAGCCCTTTACTTCTTTGTCAGGTATCCCTATTTCGTCGATTAGCCCCCCTTGATATCTTAATTCGTCAACGCTGTATGGCCTAAAGTAGAATGATCTGGCAAGCCCTCTTTTGACTGATCCCTCGTTTAGGATTATTGCATCTTGCATGTTGTATCCTTCATGGCTCATTAGGGCTATTACGATGTTCTGCCCTGATGGGTGTTTATCATATTTGCATACTTCATGCATGAATGATTGAACTATTGGAACTTGAGGGTATTGGAGAACGCTGACATCGGTGTCCATTCTTAGTAGGTAATTGCTTGCGTATAGCCCTAATGCTTGTTTTTGTGTTTTTGATCCCCTGTTTAGCCTTGAAGACTGCCCGAAATTTGCGTAAGGGACGAGAGAGGTTACAATTCCAAGAATTGTTATTGGGCTGATTTCGAGGTGGGTGTGTTCTTTTGTGACATATTTATCGGCTAATGCTACATAGGCATCTTCTTCTTCGCTTGCGTCGAGGTACTCAACTATGCCTTGGTCTTCGAGGTCTTTCCAACTTAATTTTCCTTCTTTGAGAAGTTTGAGGTGTTCCTCTTTTAATTTTGGAACGCCGTCTTCAACTATGATTAGGGGCCTTCGAGCTCTGCCTGTCCCGGTTGTTATGTGTATGTCATTTAGCTTTTTTTCAAAAGATATGTTTAGGAGGGGAGGTATTCTTTGTTTTCTTCTTTCGCTCTTTACCGTTTTGACAAATTCTTCAGGGTTTTCTACTGTTCCAACAAATTTTTCGTTTATGAATACGTCAGCCATTTTTATTTGAGTTTTAATCCAACCCCTTCAAGTATTTTTTTAGCTCTGTCTTCAGGTATTTCGTCTTGAGTTATTTGGCAAAGCATGCTCAAGTTTTTTCTTAAACCAATCGGTGTTCCTTCAGGAGTTTCTATTGGGCAATTATGGGTGATGAAGCCATTTGCTATAAATGAATGAGTATTTTCCGCTGTAGTGAAATCCCTCACATCATCCAAATCCTCGACTTCTTTACACACTATTTTTTCCCATACCGCCCCAGAAGCCCCCAGTTTAGACTCTTTTAGCCATACATCATAAGGCAGTAACATGTTTTGAGAAAGCCTTGTATTTTCATATTTGGAAGGCTCAAAAAGCCACCCCTGCACAACCCTATAATTAAGATTTAAAATAGCCGAAATTTTCTTAGGCTTAACGCCGCCTTTATACAATTTTTTTGCTTCATTTTTTAGGTTGATTCTCTTGTTGACGGCGAAATCGTGTAGCCTTAGCCACTCCCCAATATAATTTGCTTCCCTCTCTTTTTGTATGCAATACCTGTATCCTATCCTCGTTAATAGGGTTTTAATATTCTTTTGAGATTTTCCAAAAATAATTTCGCATTTTAGCATAGTTGAGCCATCTTTTCTTAGATAGTCTTCCTTAAGGCGTATATTTTTGATAACGAATCCAAACTCGCCGAATAATTTCTTAATGTCTTGGGAAAATTTAATGATATTCTCTTTCATATCGGCTCTTTTGTGGAATATTAGGCTGTCAATATGCAGTTTAGAACCGGATTTTCTGTCTATTCTTTTAGTAAATCTTGGCTTAGGGCCATCTCCGCCAAGCAAAGCGGCTAAAAATTCCCTTTTCGCAGACAGGCTTGCTTTAAGGACCCAACTAGGAAGTTCGACATTAACATCAGTTTTTTTACCAACAGGTGCGCCACTACAAACTAGCAAAGCATGTAAGGCCCCACCTTTACTTAACATAAAAGTTTTATAATTCACTATCTTATCCCCTATTTTTATTCTTGTGTGTTTTTCCATTATTTTCGAAGGCTCAAAGCCCAATAATCTTATATCGTTGGCTATTGCTTCAGCATCTTCTTTAGTTCCGCAATAAAACTCTAAATTATTTTTTCCGCAATGCCCATCAGAAAAGATGTGCCCTAATAACCTAGCTACTATTTCAATCTTATAGTTGTTTATTGTAAAAGGGATAAGTTCGTTGGTTTTCAATTGCTTAATGTAATGCTTGAATCTGTTTGGATAATTTTTTACAAGATTCTCTTCGCTTACAATAGCCAAGCCAAGATTATTTGTTGGAAGCTGAGGCAGTTCGGTACCGTCTAGAGCAGGGTAAACAGCAACCTTATCCCCTGCTTTTAGCTTTGAGGCATCGGTCCATCCGTTTTCTGTATAGAAAGGATGGTCTTCGGTGGCGGTTACCTCTCTACCACTTTCAGAGATTAATTTGTAAACTTTTTTGCCCATAAGTTTTGGATTTGAGGTATAGTAATTAGATATTGAGGAAGACCTTAAACTTTTAGTGGCACTATCAAAACTGCTAACCTTGTGATGACTCCAGCAATTCTGCAATAATTCTAAGGTTCGATGAGAATATTTATCAGCTAATAACACGCGAGTGTCTTTCTTTAAGCATAACCGCCCCCAATGGGTCGGGTGCAGTTCCCTTGCTTCGAAGTTTTCTTGTGAAGCTGATAGCATTGAGACAACTCTTTGCAGGTGTGAGGTAGTTGCTAGGAAGTTTATTCTATCAATATTTTGGCTTATTCCTTTTCTTCCACCAACCCATGACCCTGTTGCCATTGCGCTTTTTATTCGGGAACTGAGTAGTTTGTCCCTTATGATTATCCTTACTGATTGGAATTTGCCTCTTTTGACTAGCCTTTGGAAGTTGTATATTATGTCGTTTACTAGCAATCTCATGTTTACTCGTAGCAAGTCTGCAAGTAAGTCACCGCTGAGTTTCAGTTTTTTGTTTTTGTAATGGTCCTTGTCAGGTATGGTCACATTCCTTTTGGAGACCCTTAACATTTTTTTCATTACCTTGCATAAATTGTAAGCCTTGTATAATCTTTCTTTTGGGGTGATGCCTATGTGTGGAAGCAGATAGAGGTCAAGTTGTTCAAGTGTTTTTTCTTCTTTAAACTCTTTTGGCTGCAGCATGCCTGCTTTTTTAGATAAGAACTCAACTGCTTGATTTACTGTCCTTAAGTCTATAGAATTGTAAAGGTTTATGTAGACTTCGTCGTATTCTTCGCCTTCTTCGCAGACCAGATTCATTATTTCTTGATCTGTTGTTAGCCCCAAGGCTTTTATTACTGCGATTATGGGTATCTTTTTGAATCTAGTGAATGAGATGTAGATTATGCCATCCTTCATTTGTTCTATCAAATGGGGTATGCTGTATGAACCTTTTTGTGAGAATAATTTTGCTGTGTAAGGGCTCGGCCCAGTCAAGTTTTTTTGTATAAAAACTTTATTTGTTACTAAGTCTTCTACAGTTATTAATACCCTTTCGTTTCCGTTAAGAATAAAATATCCTCCTGGATCAGTTGGGTCTTCTCCGTATTTTATAAGTTCCTCTTCGTTTAATTCGCTTAGGTGGCACAATTTTGATTTAAGCATGACAGGTAGTTTGCCTATTTGTGCGTTAAAGGATTCTCGCGCTACACCGTCAGAGTATGTACTTACGTCAAGTTGCATTGGCGCAGAATAAGTTAACTTTCTTAGTCTCGCTTCTATAGGGAAAATCTTTTTTGTTGAGCCATCAGCTTCAATTAGCTGCGGCTTGTTTATTGTTATATTATCAAATCTTATTTTGAAGTCTTGCATCTCTGGAGGGATTATTGTTGGAACAATATCTCCTACTTCGTTTACGATTTGTTGTACTTCCCTGCTTATGAATTTGTTAAATGATTTGATGTTGGACTCTATGAAGGAGTGCTCTTCAAAGTATTTTTTAACTAATAATTCTTTAGTCATTTAGAACCACCCTAAAGAAATCGGATTTGCCTGTTGTTGGGCTTATTCGCGTTATTTTTATTACGTCGCCAGGATTAACGTTTAATTCTTTTATTGCTGGATCGCTCTTCAAAATTTTTGGCAATTGCCTTAATGCAACGTTATACTTTTCTAATACTTCTTGGATTTCTTTTTCGTCCAGTTTTGTGTGTTTTGGCACCAAAATGTGTTCTTGTTCTTTTCCCATTTTGTTTCTTTTCTCTCTTTTTCTTTTAAAGGACCGGACGGGATTTGAACCCGCGACCACCTGATATCTTCTTTTTTTGAAGTTAAAAGTTTCACCTTAACAACTTTTTTTTCGTTGTTAACAGGTGCTCTACCAGGCTGAGCTACCGGTCCGCGTTTGAAACGCCCTGACCGGGATTCGAACCCGGGTCGTAGCCTCGACAGGGCTACATGATAGGCCAGCTACACCATCAGGGCTTGGATAAGAGGCGACCTGAAATTATTTTTGTTTGTGATACTGCTATTTTTGAATATAAATCTGTTGTGGGAAGTGTAACTTTTTTTAAACTTTGCGCTTAGAACTTGTTTGATTTTGGAGCATGGTAGGATAATCATTTTTTCTCGGTTTCGATCTTTTTCCGAATGTAACGGCTATCCCTCCATTTTTTGGTTGATTTAAACCTAGCTAGAAGGATTTTACCCTCTTTTTGGAAAATTTACTTATTTATAAGCTTTGTGGTTCATTTTTTGGGGGTTTTTTGAATGACTTCTTCAACAAGGTCTCTTAACTTTTTTGTTGTTGTATCAAGAACTATGATTCGATGTTTTAATTCTAACGCTTCATTCAAACAGACATCAAATATTTCTGCATCTAGGTTCTCTCTTATTTTTTCTTCGTTGTATCCCCTTTTTTGTAGGCGTTTCTTCAAGACTTTTAAATCGCATTTGGTTATTATGCATAAATCCACATATTTTTTTGGGATAAAGTGGGATAGGTGGGAGTCTATAATTAATTCTTTTTCTTTCTGGATTAGCTCAATAAGGATATTGCTTAATTTTTCTTCGTCAACGATGGCGCAGTTTCTTTTCTCATCGAAGCCTTCTTCTAGTTTGTTTGCTTTAATTATTTTGTTTACGTCAATATATTTTGCATTAAGTTTTTTGGCTAAAGCCTTTGCTAACGCAGTTTTTCCAGTTCCAGGGGTTCCACTTACACAAATTATCATCTCAAAACTATTGATTGATAGAAATCTTTATAAATTTTAGTCAAACTAACCATCCATTGTTATGGGGTTGGATATTGTTCTTGAAGCAATGGATGAGGAGTTACATCGCTCTAAAAAATTAAAGATTGAGGGTTACAAGGAAAAGCCTTATTTTATTTCTTATTTAGCAAAAGAAATTGAAGAGGTTTCAATAGAGTCTAGCCACGGTTGCTTAGACACTTCTGAAGTTTGTAAATCTTTAGAGGTTATGGCAACTGTCCATGTTGGAAGCTATAAAGAGGATGGCGTGGGTATAGCTTTTGTGAACCTTCCATTACCTGATTTAAAAAAAGGTGATAGGAAGAAAGTGAAGCAGGCTATTAAAACTAAGCTGTGGTCAATAACTGATTCGGCTTTTAAACAGGCGTTAACGGATTTTTTTTCAAAAAAAAGCCAAGATGTTGAGCGTGTTGTCGATGATAAAGCCAAAATAGCTGATTTTTCTAGAGAAGATCCCCATAAGTACCTTGAAAAAGATAAAGAGCTAGTGATTGAAACAACAAAATGGCAGGAAATATTAAGAAAGACGAGTAATGAGATAATGGATTATAAAAATGTTTTAGGGGGATCCGTTTCATTTTTAGCGAAAAAAGAAAAAAATTATTTTTTAAGCACCGAAGGAACAAGATTAAGGCATCAAAACATCTATTATAATCTTCTTATGGAAGCAACAACGAGGGGCATAGACCTATTGACAAAAAAAGAAGACGGCTCGGTTTTGCTAAACGTAAAAACTTATGACATTGGAAAATACAAAGATTTGCCAACCCCTAAACAATTGATAACAGATGTTGAGCAACTCGTAAATGAGCTTATGATGATGCGTGAAGCAGAAAGGTTAACTCCGGGGGTTTATCCCGCTATAATATACCAGTGTGTGCACGGATTTTTGTGGCATGAAGTGATAGGTCATAGGCTTGAAAGCCAAAGTGTAAACGAAGCTGAACTTTCAAACCCTTTTGAGGGGAGGTTGGGAGAAAAAATAACAAAAGAGTTTATAACGATAGAAATGGATCCGACAAAGAAAGAGTATAAAGGCAAATTTTTGAATGGCCAATACAAATTTGATGATGAGGGAGTTCCAGCGCAAAAAGTGACTCTAATAAAAAAGGGGGTTTTACAAAATTTCTTAACAACCCGAAAACCGATAAAACCAATGAATGGGAAACAGTTCATAAAATCAAATGGCCATGGACGAATAGAGACTATAGGCTATGAGCCAGTTGCGAGAATGAGCACTCTTGTTATAAAATCAGATAACGAAGTCTCTTACGAAGAGCTAAAGAAAAAGTTGATTCATCTTTGCGTGCAACAAAAAAAGCCTTATGGCTTAATCATTTATGGGGCGTCTGGTGGGGAAACGGATCTTGTGAACGAATCTTTTGTGCTGTACCCCTCTGTGGCGTATAAAATTGATGCAAGGACAGGCAAAGAAACGCCTATAAGAGGATTTGAAATTAATGGTACGTCCCTATCGATATTGGAGAATATAGTTGCGACAGATAACAATTATGAGGTGGCTGGCGGTTATTGCGGGGCAGAATCAGGATTAGTTCCAACAGCTGAAGTTGCGCCTCGAGCTTTAATTAATAACTTAGAAGTAAAAAAGGCTTCGGAAGAGAAGAGTCGCGGGCCAATAATACCCCCTCCATAAAAGTTTCCATCAACATTGCCCGTTAATATTTGGTTATTCTTAAGTTGTTGCCTTCTTGTTTTACAACGCTGAAAACTCCGGCTACATGCTTGAAGTACCTCTTTGCCCTCCTTGCCTGCTCCTTTATTCTTCTTTTTGCTTTAGTTGTTGTGCTTGTGGTTACTTCAACAATATAGGGTTGGCCGTATGTATTCCACAAAACGAGGTCCACTTGCCCTAATTTTCTTCCATCGCTGAGGTAGGGTACTTCTTCCTTGTAGGAGATTATTTTCTCTAATGCTAGAACACCAGGGTTGTCGATGATGCTTCTTTTTAATGCTTCATGCTCCGCGAAGGAGCCGTTGCATTTATGCCGCGACCTATGCATGAATTTAAATTATTGAGTTGTTGAATAATTTTTCGGTGTTTACCTTAGGCTTTTCATTAGCCCATTTAGTTATGTATTCTACTGGGAATTCTATCGTTACTATTGGGCCTTTGGCTGGGCCATCAATTGGGAAGCCGTTAATCTTGAATCCCCTCATTGGTGAACCGTAATTAAGCATTTCTCCAAACTCGTTTCTGTCCATGAAACAGTAGCCTATGTCGTGTAAAACATTTTTTGAGGTTGTTTGCCCACCCATGTGGGTGTGCCCTGCCCTGTTGATAACGTATTTTTCTTTGAATTCTGGAAAGTCTTGGCCACGCCTGTCGAATGCTAATCTTGTGGTTCTCGTTGGGTCCTTGGAGCTTTTTGAGCTACCTTGTTTGTGCCTGCAGTATTCTCCCCATAAGTAGTGGTCTTTTACGCCAAAAGTTCCTGAATAAACCCCTCCTTTTCCAAGAATTTTTGCCTGTATTTCTTCATTCGCAGCTTTTAGCCTTATCTTTAACTCTCTTGCAAGTTCTTCTGATGTGTTTTGCAATCCTTCAAATGTGTGGACGTTATGGTTTCCGTTTAGGATGTTTATTACTGGGCCGTAAAGCTTTGCATCTCGAGCCCTTTTTAGTGTTTTGGCCAATAACTCTTCTATTAATGAGTCAAGGAAATCAAATCTTTGTTTTTGCGGCGAGATTATTCCGCTTCTTATTGTGTTACGCTTCAAGAGTTTTGTTAGCTCTTTTTGTTTCTTTTCAGGATTATCCTTGTACATTTCCATTATTCTTCCAATTTCTTTTTCTAATTGTGCAGGGTAGAGGTATTCTTCATGTTCCTCTTTTTCTGTGTCGTAGTTTTTTTCTTGGAGCTCATCCCCTAATGAGTTAATTTTTATTATTGGGGCGTTTATTGCGAGGACGAGTTCTTGAGCTACGGTGAACGCATATTTTATGTCAGACTCTGTTTCTATCACAGAGACATATTTTGAGCCATGATGTTGGTCAGATATGTTAAGTTCATACAACATTTTATGTTCTGTAACTTTTTCTTTTTCGCTGAATGCATCATCGTTTGTTAAGAAATTGCTTGTTAATAGTTTTCTTTTCTGTATTCCAGTGATATATTCTAAGATTAGCGCTCCAGAATTAAAATCGTATTTTGTTGCGAGTTTAGTCATTTTGTTGCCGGCTACCCGAACCCTATCCTTTAGGATGTCTTCCAGGCTTTCCTCGTCTAGGCATGTAGGCAGTTGGATTAGGGTTATAGTTCCCTGTTTTTTATCAATGTAAGGGACTAAGTCTTGAGTGTATGTTGCGCTTAACCCGCCAGCAACAACTATATCGGGAGCTTCGCCCTTTGCTGACAAATTCATCCTTGTTACTTCAACCAATTTATCCATTAGGTTGTCTGCTATTTTGCTAGTCAGTTTATCCGTGCTCGCTACAACCTTTATTATTTTGTTGCCGATTTTGATGTGGGCTTCTCCAGTTGAGATGACCTTGCTGTTTGGTATAGCTGATTCTATTTTGTCAATTATGTACCCTTTCATTTTTTCGTCCCCAAGCCTCATATATTCGTCGTTAGTGTTGCTCATCAGTACCCTTGTTTTGTATTCTTCTATGTCTGCTAGCTGTTGGACGATTTTTTCTTTTGTTATCTCTAAACTTCTATGTTGCTTGATCTGTTTTTCAGAAACTTCTTCCTCGCTTTCTGATAGTTTGACAAATTCTTTTATTTGCTTGTTTACCCCTTTTAATTCAGATTTTAGTTCAGCGATTCTGACTCGTGTTGATTCTTTTTCTTTTGCTATTTCTATCCTTAATGCTTCTACGGTGTGCTGCCGTGTTAGCTCTTCTTCTACGTCGCCAAAAACTATGTAAACCTTGTTGTTAAAGAGGGGTTTTCCTTCTTTGTTTAGGAATAGTGGTCTTAGGGCGTCTTGTATAACCATCTCTAGCCTTTCCTTGAATGTTACGTAAATCGGCTTTTTTTCTTTTAGCAGCGTTTTAGGATCCCTTCCGGCAGCTTTTATTGCGTCAGGGTAGATTACTGTTTGTGAGTCGGTTTTTAGTTCTGTTGTTACTGCTCGGTCCACTTTGTATTTGGAGAATCGTGTGATGTCCATCCAGATGGTGTTGCCTGTTAGCACTATGCCGTCAACTTTGTCTGCTTCTGCATATCTTAGGAAGTTTCTGAATAGCTTCTTGTTCGTTTTTCCCCCAGCATAGATTGTGTTTGCAAACCCTAGTTTGAAGTCTTCGCCGTCTTTCGAGGGGACTTCTGTTGGTTGGAGATAAGTTGATATTGGTGATTGATAAGTTGAGTTGGAAACTATTTCTTCTATTGATGAGATGGCACTGTAAAGCGGTGTGCTTTCGTTGCCTATAGGTTCTATTTGCAGATGTTTTCCTGCTGTCTGCAACTTTTTCAGTTTTCTTGTTATCGTGCTTTCAGGCAGGTTAAACCTTTTTGCCAATGCTTTTTTTGTAGAAGGCTTTTTTTTGAGGTATTCCCAAATTTTTATTTCATCTGGTGATAGTTCAATCACTCATAATCCCCCCTTTTTTGTCTTAAATTTTGTAAAATGATTAGCTGTATAAAAAGATTTGTATACAAAAAGAGTGATTTGAACAAGATACCGGTACAAAAATGAAAGAAATATGCTTTTGACCCCTTTTGTGAACCCATCTTCTTTTTTTGTAAAAGTCCACTTTTAGTTATTCCTAATCATTAATGCATATGAGAAGTATTTAAGCCTTGCTTTTTTTTTTGCAGTCTATTTCAGATTAACCGAATTTTGTCGAATAAGCTCCCAAAAATGCGTGTTAAGCAAACTTTTATATAATCCTTTTAAAATCCCTTGTCTCGAAATGAATAAGGCTGTTTATGCGGGAAGTTTCGACCCAATAACAAATGGGCACTTATGGATGATTGAGCAGGGCGCAAAATTATTCGGCAAATTAGTCGTCGCTATTGGTGTAAACCCTGATAAGAAGCACGCATTTTCTTTAGATGAAAGATTAACGATGTTAAGAAAGACGACGCGCAATTTTTCAAATGTAACTGTAGAGTCTTTTGAGAATAATTTTCTAGTGAATTATGCAAGTTCGGTTAATGCTCAATATGTCCTAAGGGGGATAAGGAGTGTTGGGGATTATGAATATGAACGCGAAATGAGATACATCAATACAGATTTAAATTCTGATATCACAACAATATTCCTGACGCCGCCAAGAGAAATAGCAGAGATTAGCTCAAGCTTAATCAAGGGTCTTGTCGGGCCGGAGGGATGGGAAGAAGTGATAGAAGGGTACATACCGAGAAATGTTTACAACAAGTTCCTCACAAAGTTCAATGGCCTGCATACTGGATGGAATTCTCTTTGGAGCGCGATAAATGCGAAAGGCAACTCTGAAAGTGTTTATAACGAAATTATAAATTTGTACGGAGAACCAGCTAGGGCTTATCACAATTTGGTGCACATTGCTCACGCTCTACGTGAATGCGCAACCATTAAAGGGTTGTTAACAAATCCAAGCCAAGTTGAGGCTGCAATCTGGTTTCACGACGCCGTTTACAACACATCCGCAAAAGACAATGAAGACAAGAGTGCACAGCTTGCCCAAAAAAAATTAAGCGAAGCAGGATTGCCCGAGCAGTTCGTGACGAATGTTTCTCAACTAATCCTCGCAACTAAACATACAAATATCCCGCAGGACAAAGATGCACAATACATCATCGATATTGATTTGGCAATACTTGGAAAAACTGCAAAGGAATTTGACGAGTACGAACGAGACATAAGGGATGAGTATGCTTGGGTGCCAGAAGAACAATTCAAACAGGGCAGGCGGGCAATCTTAAAATCTTTTCTCGAAAGACCATCTCTTTATACAACTGGCTTCTTTAAGGAAAAGTATGAAAAGGAAGCGAGAAAAAACCTTGAAAGGTCCATTACTCAATTAAGTTGAAGCCTTTTTCTAAAAGCTTAAATAATTCACAAATCATCTTGCAAAATTGATGATAAGGGAAAACTTAGAAAATTTGGAATTAGGAAATGCTAAACTTGTTGCTGTAACAAAAACCTTGTCCAAAGAAACTATATTGGAAGCGATTGAGTGTGGAGTGACTGACATCGGCGAGAATTATGTGCAGGAAGCAGAAAAAAAGTTTGTAGCAATAGGGAAGAAGGTGAGATGGCACTTCATTGGGCACCTACAACTCAATAAGGTAAAAAGGGCTGTTAAAATTTTTGATTTAATCCAAACTGTTGATTCTTTTGAACTAGCAAAGAAGATAAGCGCCGAAGCTAAAAAGATTGGCAAAACTCAAGAAATTCTTATTCAACTTGATAGTTCCGGGGATAAGTTTGGAATAAAACCTGAAGAGGTTCACAACTTCTTAACTCAGATTGATGGACTGCCTTACATAAATGTTCGGGGCTTGATGACTATTGCCCCACTAGAAAAACCTCAACCCGCGTTCAAAAGGATAAAACAAATTTTTGACAAAGAAAAACTTAGTATTCTCTCGATGGGGATGAGCAACGATTATAAAATAGCTATTGGGGAAGGAAGCACCATGGTGAGGATAGGTACGGCTATCTTTGGCAAAAGAAGCTAAGAGATTATTGTTCCAACAAATTCTTTTTCTTCCAAGCACTTTTTTAGGTTGTCTGTCCCTTTTAAGATTATTATTCTTATTTTTGATTTTCTTGCAGTTTTAGCAGCAAATGAATCAAGCACAAAGTGTTGACCAGGCCCCTCTTTGACTTTACTGATTATCTTTTCAAACTCTTCATGGCTTATTTTTTGAATAAGCTTGGCGTCCTTAAATTTTTTTGGGTCCTTGTCAAATAAGCCGTCGACGTTTGTTATGTTGATAAACATTGGCGCCTTTAGGTATTCTGCTATTTCAGCTGTTGTACCATCAGATGTTCTTCCAGGCGATAACCCGCCGCATACAACGATATTGTTTGATTCTAATAGCTTAGCTATTTCTTCTAGTGTGGTTGGGATGTTTTGATTACAATTTTGTAGGAATGAAGCGACAAGTTTGGCGTTTAAGCGGGTTACATCGATGCCCATTAAGTCTTGTGCGTAGTCGTTTAGCCCTCCCTTTTTTAGAGTGTCAATATAGTTTCTTGCTGTTTTTCCGCCGCCTGTGCAAATGACTATCTTGTAACCTTTTAGTGTGTGGATTGTTTCTTTGAATTTTTTGAGAAAGTCATAGTCCACATTCTCGGGAACAATTATTGATCCACCGAGAGATATCACAACTATTTTTTGTTTGTTAGCCATTTTGCAAATTTTTCTAGTGCCTGCGCCCGATGTGAGATTTTTGCTTTTTCCTCTTTGGTTAATTCGGAAAAAGTTTTTTTGTGCCCTTCAGGTATGAATATGGTGTCGTAATCAAAGCTTATTTCTTTGCTTGGTTTGGTTGCTATTTCACCATTGCAAGTTCCTTGGAAGTTAACTATTTTTCCATTTGGTTCATAGTAAGCTATTGTTGTTCTGAAGAATGCTTTCCTGTTTTTGCCTTCTAACAGTCTTAGTACTCCTTCATACCCTATCGTTTTGAATATGAATGACGCGTTTACTCCAGGGAAGTTTTGGAAGGCTTCAAAGTATATTCCAGTGTCTTCTGCTATTAGCGATTTTTGCAGCCTTTGCATAGCTGTTAATGCTTTGTCTATTGCTGTTTCTTTTTCTGTCGGCAGTTTTTTTTCTATTACCTCAATGTCTGATTTTAGCAGGTTTATCCCGTATTTTTCGAGTATTTTTTTGGCTTCTTCAAATTTGTCGTAGTTGCTTGTGGCAAAGAAGATTTCTTTCATGCTTCTTCCCCGATGAGCTCTTTTTCTAAGCTTTTTGTGTATTCGTAGAATTGCCCCCAGTTTTGGTTTGGTCCGTATCTTTCTTTTAACTTTTCGAATCTTTCTTCCAATGTTACAATTTGCCCCCATTCGTCTCTTTTGTCGGCGTAGAACACGATTTTTTCTTCTATTGTTTTTGGCGGATTTTTTTCAAGGCATTCAAAGCCGTGTTTTTTTACAATTTCCGCCACTTCTTCATAGCCGAGATTTTCTAGCAGTTCCGCACCTTCTTTTGTATGGTGTTTTGCGTTTAGCTTTTTTATGTCGTGAAGGAGGGCAGCGGCCAGCACTAATTCTTTGTTTATTTTGTGCCCTTTTTTTTCTAGTGTTTCTGCAGTTTTTAGTGCGTAGTTGGCGACTGAGAATGAATGGAAGAAGATTGTTTCTTTTACTGCATATTCTGTTAGCAGATTGACGCATTGCCTGAAGTTGGGTATCATTCTCGTTGTTTTTTGTGCTTTTTTTCTTTTTAAAAGTTGTTGAATAAACCCAAATTTATTTACCACTAATAAATTGCTACAATAGAAAGGCTTATATACATCCATTATCACCAAAATGCCAACAAAAGTGAGTCATATGGAACTATCAGACAAAATTTGTGCTATCGCTAAGGATGTTGGAAAAGAGGCTAAGATTAGAGCTACTGGTCTATACGTTTCCTTGCCTATCATTATGGCGGGCGCACCAGCTCAAGCTGGTGAGAATAATATGGCTGATCAAAGTAATAATGGCGATGTCCTAATGTACAGCCTTTGTTCGGTGATTACCTTCGGTGCAGGGCATATTGCGCGCAAAGCAAGATTCGGTGAATTGACGGTACTTTCTTATGCCAGCTCAGTTTTTTTTGCAAGCTTGGCGATTTATAATCTTTTTAAATGAATTTCTAAACAAAGTAATACACTATTTTAAAGTGGTAACAAAACGAAACATTTATATATTAGTTCCGCTTTACATATATTATCACCTCTTTTTCCCCAGCAAGAAACTCGTAAGGGTTTCTTGCCAGGGTTTTATAATTCTCCAAAAAATTTAAAACCCTGCATAGGAATATCCCTAAAACGGCAAGAAAAATGGAGCTTAAATTAAAAACCTTAAACAAAACAAAAGACTTTGAAGAACTCAAACCTTACGTTAAGAAAGGGGCATTAAACATCGTCGTTCACCCATTTTATTCAACCTATTTTGAGCTAGAAAATCAAAAACAGGACGCAATAAAAAACTCAATAGAAGAGAGAATAAAAAATTGTTTACTAGCAAACGACAATGAAACAAAAATAGAGAACTACATCTTAGCATTGCAAACAATAAAAGAATACACCAACATAAAAGCAATTTTGGATAGAAAAGAGCTAACAATACTCTTGCTTCCAAGAAAATACACAAAAAACAAGAGAGTCTATGAATATATTGGGCTGACCAAATCCCCCGAAAAAATTGTAAAAAACATAAACGTTGAAGATTACTTGGTGACATTGAGCCAAATAACACAAAACCAGCCAAATTTCCTAATAGCTGAATCCAAAAACTGGGATACCGGCGAAATTTCTAAAAAAGAAATAAAAAAATTGAGGCGGCTAATAGACAAGACAAATATTAGCGCTATAACCCTCTCCGGTGGATTTATTGACGGCTGCCTGGATAATGCCGCAGAATCATTAGACAGAAAATTCAGAGACAAAAGTATTTTTGTAATAAGCGACGAAGCTGTTTTAAGCCACGAAATGATAAATCACTATTGCCAAAGATCAATATCGCGTAACGCAATTAATAGCATAATCTCAGTTATCCCCCAAAATTTTTTTGGCATATTAACCGAGGCATTACAACATAGCCAACATATAATGGATTATGAAAAATTCTTAAACCAAATGCAGGACCTAAACAAAAAAATATTAAGTTTTTTAAAACTCCAATGCGAAAGCATAAGCTACCCCTCAGTAAGGGTTGTGGAGACGCGACAATGCCTTTAGACCAAGAAATTTGGAGCTGTGAAATGCAAGAATACCTAATTAACAATAATCCTTATGTGCTGTTAGGGACGAAAGACGCTTTTATTTGCAAAATTATAACAGTGGAATACTCAATCATCAAAGGGATATGCCATTCTCCAACAACAAAAGAAGAAATCATTCCCAAATTCAGAACTGCATTTTATGAGTATGGGCTTAAAAATTTCGAAAATGCAACCATCACCCTTTACCGAGGGAATGGAGAGGTAAACAAATTTGACAAAGTTAATATCGCTGAAATGTTCGGGGTCGACACAAAGAAGGTAATCACGCCCCCTTTAGAGGTGAAGTGTGCAAAAACAGCCGTTATAATTGGAACTGATAAACATTTAGTTTTAAGGGAAGAATTTAACGGGATAGAAGCAGGTAGACTATTTGAAAAGGCAAAACAAAAAGGAAAGAAGTGAAGCTTAAGCTTTCTTGCCTGAGTAGCCGTCTTTATACCAGCCATCGCCTTTAAGTATGAATGTTGTTGGGCAGATTAACCTTTCTAAAACTCCGCCGCATTCTTCTTTTAAACAGTTCGCTAGTTTGTTGTCGCTTATCTTTTGAACGACTTCAAATGTTTCTCCACATTTTTTGCATTCATAAACATATGTCGGCATTTTGTTTTCTCCCTAATTTGTTACTATTTTATAGTAATTACTTATATTTAAAGTTTTCTACACCCAAAAAACAGCCCCAAAGAAGGTCCCCGCAGCCCTAAAATTCAGTCTACAGTAAACAAGCTAGAATCATGATCAACGTCGAAAACGCCGAGCCTAGCCCCAGCATCCAGCCAGCCATGCGCGTAATTCAAGGCAGCAAAAGCGTTAACAACGTCCCCCTTAGCAGCAAAATGCTTAGCATCATCATAATACCTTTGGGCCATATCCAAGAAATCCTCGCCAACCTTACGAAAATCAACATTCTTCGGCTCAGCCAATTTAACCTTCTTCAAAGCCTTACCTGTAACGTCAAAATATTTCTTCAACTTCTCATCACTTATCTCTTTCATAACAAACAC
>JACQSW010000089.1 GCA_016211095.1 Candidatus Woesearchaeota archaeon
GCTATGGATGTAAACGAGGCTGTTAAAAAGAGGCGAAGCATTAGGCGGTATGATGAACAAAGAAAAATAAGCCTTGACACAGTTGGGGAGCTTATCGATACAGCTAGATTCACGCCAAGTGCGGGCAATCTGCAAAACTGGAAAATCGTCGTTGTTAGCGATGAAAAGATTAAGGAAGAATTGGCTATTAGCTGTGTAAAGCAAATGTGGATGGCCACTGCGCCAATAATTCTTGTTATCTGCAATGACCTTGAAGAAATCCGAACATTATACAGCAAGAGGGGGGAAACCCTTTACAGCATCCAAAACTGCGCAAATATAGCAATGACATTGATGTTATTGGCTAAAGAAAATGGGCTGGATACCTGCTGGGTTGGGGCTTTTGATAAGGATGCGGTGCAAAGGCTCTTAGGGATACCTGACGGTGTTGAACCCGAAATAATCCTAACCCTCGGTTACGGTTTTGAAACAAAAATTTACCACCCAAGAAGAAGGGAAGTAAGCCACTTTTGCTTCTTCGAAAAATGGGGCAAAAAAGAAAAAAAATAGTGAAAAAGTTGCTTCTTTCGAGAAGCAAAACTTTAAAAACAGAGACTTAACTTATTTTTATGTGGATACAAAAGGAGTAGTATTAAAACCTGAATTCGAAAAAGCAGTCTTAGACTTGGGCTTTTCTGAATTTACTGAGATTCAGGAGAAATGCATTCCCTTAATACAACAGGGGAAAGATGTAGTTGGCTTGTCTTTTACTGGCTCAGGAAAAACCGCAGCGTTCGGTTTTCCCGCCCTAGAAAAGGTCACTCCTGGAAAAGGCGTGCAGTTGTTAGTTCTTGTTCCTACGAGGGAACTTTGTAATCAGGTTGGAAAGGAATTTATAAAATTCACCAAATACAGGAAAACTTATATCACAGAAATATATGGCGGGATACCTATCAACCCACAAATAAGCCATCTTAGGCAAGCAGATGTTGTTGTAGGCACTCCTGGGCGGCTTCTGGATCATCTTTCGCGAGGAACTTTTAACACGAGCCACATTAGGATTCTCGTTCTTGATGAAGCTGACAAGATGTTTGAAATGGGATTCATTGATGATCTCAACAAGATTATTTCGCAGGTCCCAAGAAATTGCCAGAAGTTGCTGTTTAGCGCAACTATGCCCTCGGCGGTTATGCGCATATCAAAAAATTATATGGTAAATCCAGAAAAAGTTAAGATGAACGCGTACGTCGATAAGAGTAAGCTCATACAACATTACTATGATGTTGATAAATACAAAAAGTTTTCTTTATTAGCCCACATAGCCAAGAAGGAAGCTGATGGGTTGATGATTGTTTTCTGCAGCACTAGGCGAGCTGTTGACCTCATAAACACTAATCTTATGAGGCAAAATATAAAATCGCAAGCGCTTCACGGCGGGCTGACCCAGAGCAAGAGAAAAGAGGTTATGGATGCGTTTCACAATGGGCATCTTGACGTTTTGGTAGCAAGCGACGTAGCTGCTCGAGGGCTTGACATAAAAAATGTTAATTTGATAATAAACTATGACATCCCAAAAACATCCCTCGAATACGTTCACAGGATTGGAAGGACTGCGAGAGCTGGAAAAGAGGGGAAAGTCATCTCTTTGCTGTGCAGGGAAGACCATGACAATTTTAGAAAAGTGATGGAAGACAAGTCTTTATTAATCCAAAAAATGCACTGCCCAAACTTTGAGGAAGTGGCATTCATAAAACCCGCTCATCAGAGGGGTTCGTTCCACAGCAGATTCTCAAATCAACCAAATCGCAGATTCTCAAACCGGCCAAACCGTCGAAGATGGTGAACTAAACCTGCTAACAATTCTATAAATTTTTTTCTAAATGGTATTGAAGAATATCATGCTGCTAAAAGTTTGATTAAGAATAATTAAAAAAAAGTGCCAACGCCCAGTGATGGGCGCTGGGCACAGATTTAAGTTTTTTTGAGGGTAGTTGGGGGGTTGAATTCCCTCTTCGAATAAACGTTAAAGTTTATCTTATTAGGTCTATGCCTAATTCCTCGCTGATTCTCGCTGCTTCTGCGCTTGGGCGTCCAGGTGTTCTTTTGCCTAATATGTAGGGTGAGGTTACTCCTGTGACGATTGTCATTACTCGTAGTTTGCCTGCGAGGTCGTTGGCGATTCTTGCTCCCCAGATTACGTTTGCGTCTGCATCTAGGGCTTCTGTTATCATTTCTCC
>JACQSW010000098.1 GCA_016211095.1 Candidatus Woesearchaeota archaeon
AATAAAGACTTAATAAATAAATTAGCAGAGCAATTAGGTTGCGAAATAGCAGCTAGAGATTTCTATGGTGGTGTCATCAAAAAACTAAGTGATGATAAAATAATAAGTGTTTTGAAAGAGATTAGGGGGGAAGAAATTAAGCACGTAAAAATAGTTGAAAACCTTCAAAATATTGTCAAAAATTATAATATGCCTCTCACGAAAGTAGTAGAGAAAAAACTTCCAAAAAATGATGCCCTGCTAAAAAAAATAAGTGGCGGCGAACAAGTCTTATTATTAATAAGCAAAGTCGAAGATTATGTTCAATACATCTTGTTTATATTAAATAATTTAGTCAACAAAAAAAGAGTTATTTACATTTCTTATAACAAACTGCCAAAGTATCTCAAGGCTCTTTTAAAATCCCATAATATAAATGCGAGCAACATATTTTTCATTAATTGTGCAAACATATCCAGCGATTCGGATTTGGTTATCGGTCCAGAAGATTTAACTAAGTTGTCTATTGGTGTTGCTGAAGCTGTTAAAAACTTTAAAGATGTTGTGGTATTAGTTGATACAGTTTCATCCTTTTCAGTTTATCATAACACAAACACCATTTGCCAGTTTGTTGCTTCGATGAATGATGCAGCAAGAAACAAAGGATACCAGATTATATGGGTTGCCGTGGACGATCCGTCTAATAAGCCGTTGAACTCTGCTCTTTCCCAATTATGCGATAAAATAGTAAAGATGTGACGCCATTTGCATATTCAAACGAAAAAGAGCCTGATAGTTAAAAAAAACACAGCAAAAGCAAGTGACGCAAAAAATAAAGATGTGCTTAGAATGAAAAAAAGCCAGACCGATTTTATTGCTAACCTTTCAAAAATTAAGAAAAAAATCAAAAAAAAAATAAGCAAGATTCAATTAGGAAAACATCACAAACAAATATTAGCACAGAGGGAACCCATTAAGAAGGTAGTTGAAAAAACCGCCCATCCAATCAAAAGGGAAGTTAAGGATTTTGTAAAAACCGGAATCTCCGGCTTTGACGATTTGCTCGTTGAAGGCATACCAAGAGGTTCCTCTATTTTGGTTGCTGGCGGGGCAGGTTCAGGCAAAACAATTTTTTGTTTACAACTCTTAAGCTACCACGCTGCTCACGGAAGCAAAGGCGTTTACATAAGTTTTGAGGAATCTGAAGAAAGGCTTGAACAGCATATGAACGATTTTGGCTGGAACCCCACTCAATTAAAAAAGGCAGGTAAGCTTATTATTCAGCGGTTATCAACATTTGACATCACGAGAAGTGTAGATGCTTTGCTGGCAAAAGCGAAGGGAGAATTGCTAATTGATATTGAGCCAGTGATACTTCCAAAAGATTTCAAGCCAGACTTTATTGTTGTTGATTCGCTAACCGCGGTTGCTTCCGCTTTTGTTGGAAAAGACGACGCTTATAGGGTATACATTGAGCAGTTGTTCAAATTTTTTGAAAAGATCGGGGCAACATCATTTCTCATAACCGAAACCAACCAGATACCCACTGTTTTTAGCCAGACTGGCGTAGAAGAGTTTTTGGCGGACGGAGTCATCGTCCTTTATTCTATAAAGAGAGGGAACATAAGGGAGAACGCTATAGAAATCTTGAAATTAAGGGGGGCGCAACATCAAAAAAAGATAGTTCCACTGCGTATTGGCAACAAGGGAATTGATGTTTATCCGGAGCAAGAAGTTTTTGGCGGCATAGACCAAAACGAGTGACAGCTTTCTAAGTTAGGTCGATTACCTTATCGCAGAGCTGGCTTAATTCTGCCACAATTTTTTTATCAGTGTCTTCGCTTAGGCTTAGCATTACCCCTTTCAAGCCGCTCAATCTAATTCTTGAAATGAGGGAATGAATAAATCTTATAACTAATCTTGTGTTGTTGTACTGGAAGAGAAGGTTTAATGAGTCCAGAAAAACGAAGTCTTGTTTTGGTTTTTTCATCAACTCGCTTAAAGCAACGCTTATTGAGGTTAGGTCTTGCGGGGAATTAATGAATACACAATTGGTCAAATCTTTTTTAACACTGCTCACCCCTGCGCTAACGCAATCAATGAATGATACGTTTTGGTGTTCAATTCTGTTTCTTTCCATTAAGCTCACCATACTAGTATATGGCCTGTTAATAGATAGGTAGCTTCCTTTTTGCCCGTAATCATTTATCAGTATGCTTAAGAGGTGCATGTTTGCCTCTTCAAAATGTTGAGAGGGAACTATAGCTAATACGATAAAATCTTTTGGCAAGCCGTCGAGCGAGTTTTTTAGTTTTTGCCTCATAAATACCATTAATGGCTCTTATTTTAAAAAAGTTTCGTTTAAAAATGGTGTTGCGAACGTTCGTACCAATATTCGTAAAAGCCTATTTTTGCCTTGCACAAATCTTAAAAACTTAAAAAACTCAGATAAATCAGATGAAAATAGAGGTGGAAATTCTGAAGCTCATAGACGCAGCAGAGAGGCCGCTATCAACAAGAGAAATTGCTATCCAACTAACAAAGGCGTGGCACACAATCAACACAAGATGCCTCAAACTCCAGCTAAGAGGAGAAATTGACGGTTTCAAAGTGGGAAATACAAACATCTGGTCAAACAAAAAGTGGTAATGGATGAAAAAAAAATTAACTTTAATAATTATATTTATCCTAATTAGC
>JACQSW010000099.1 GCA_016211095.1 Candidatus Woesearchaeota archaeon
AAAAAAATATGAGTTCATTGATTGGGGCTACCATGGGTTTAATCATTTACCATTTACTTTAATCTCCGATGATGAATTAAAGGAAGAATTGAAAAATATTTTTATGGCAACAAGTATAACTGCCCCCTTATGGATGGTGGAAGATAAGAAGGATCCTTCAAGGGTTTTTAATGCAATGAAAAAAGGAGGATACAAAATAACAGTGTATAAGGGAACAGACGACGGAATAAATCACAGCCATCATTACGCAATAAAAAAAGTGGAAACGCGTTACGGAATGAAATGCGTGTGCCTAAGCAACTGCTTTGAGGGCAACTCGCCAATGAAGCACATAAACAAAATTTTGCAAGAAATCAAAGAAAATGCTGATAAGGATGCTGTTTACTGCTTAAGTACGCACGACTTCACGCACAAAAATACAGAAAACCTTAAAAAGATAATACTAACTTTGCAAACTTATAAAAAAGAGGGTCGAATAAAATTAGCCAACCTAAAAAGGCTATTATAAAAAATTTTTTTGGAGGAAAAAAGATGCAAAAAATAAAATTAAGGCTAGCCGGCCTACTTTTGCTATTAGCAGTCGTTTCTAGCATAGCTGCGCTGTCTGCTAAAGAATGGCTTACGGTTACAACATCAGATTCTCCGATGACGCCAGGAAATGATTTTAGCTGGAGAGTCTTGGACGCAAAAACATACTATCCTCACGGCCAAACATTTGTGACGCAAAAAGGCCACATTAGTGGGGTAGCGATAGACTTGTTAAGGATAGGCAACCCTGGTGACATAGAAATAAGGATAGGGGACTCTTTTGGTGACGGAAGCATTTTCACAGGAATAATACCTGCATCTGCTGTTCCGCAAGGCAACTACTACACCAAAGCCAACTGCGATTTTGTAGAAGTAAAATTTGACAACAGAGAAGTAATTCCTGGAAAGGCTTACTACATCTGGCTGAAACCAACTAGCGGTCAATACAGTGTGCAAGGGGGAGACTGGTACAGCATGTGTATAACAAAAGGGCTTACAAACCTTTATCAAGAAGGAGTCAGATGCGACACAGGCATATGCTCGCAATACACCACAAGTGATGTAGTGTTTAGGACCTTCTTCAGCCAAAACCACCGCATAGACCAAGGATTCTAAAAAAACAAATTTTTTATTTTTTTTTGGATTAAACAGAAAACTATAAATCCCTCCCGAAGCTTATGATAAGCAGATTACAAAATATGAGATTCAAAGATATACAGGCAACGATTGTTATTGACCTTACGCATCCAGAAGAAGAGTTATGGGGTAAAGTCGATAAGAAGGCTAGGTGGGGTGTTAAGAAGGCTGAAAAAGAGGGATTAAAATTTGAGGAAATAGGAAAGGAACTGTGGCAGCAATTCTACAAAATCTATCGAATAACATGCAAGCAGGGTGAAATTCCACCAATAAGTTATGAAGAACTAGCCCAAAAAAATCGTGCCCACTTGTTCGTTGCAAAGAAAGATGAAAAAATCATTGCAGGATCTTTAGTCTTAGAAGCTGAGGATAAAATTTTGTTGGAACTTAACGCCTCTCTTCCCGAATATCTTTACCTTCAGCCGAATAACCTCCTTTATTGGAACATAATTTTGTGGGGGAAAAAGAATAAATTCAAAACATTTGATTTAGGCGGTTACCAATTAAACTCCAAGATAGGGTCAAAACTTTATGAGATTAACAGGTTTAAGGAAAGATGGGGCGGGCAGATAAAAGAATACTACATCTACAGCTACAACCCATGCTATATTTTAGGCAGGAAGATTGTAAGAAACTTTCCGCTTATCAAAAAATTAAGAGATAAAGTAAGGCTATTATTTTAGATTCTTAATTATATTGTCGAACTCTTTCTGCATGTTTTGTAAGCTGAAATTTTTTGCTTTTTCCCGAGCATTTAATGCCAATTTTTTTTGAATTTTTTTATTTGTGATGATTTGTGCTAATTTTTTAACGGCTTCTTCTTCATTGTTAAATAAGAAACCATTTTTGCCTTCTTCCACAATCTCTTTTTGCCCGCCCTTATTCACAACTATTGGGATGCAGCCATAACTCATTGCTTCTGCCGTTGACATGCCAAAATGCTCCAAAAGCCCGGGGTATTTTTCTTCATTTATTTCTAAACCCTTTGAATGAAGAAATAGTTTGGATTCCGCATAAACTTTATTTAATTCCTTATTTGTTAAGTTGGTCATCAATTTTATCGGGTAACCGCTGATCTGTTTTTTCAGCTCATTATAGTAAGATTCGTCGTCTTTCAAACCACAAATTATTAGTTGGTAATCTTTAATTCCGGAATCATAAATTTTTTTGAAACATTCAATGTTGAATTCGTAATTCTTGTCTCTTGTTAGCCTTCCAACGCTTAGAATTATGTTTTTTTTGTTTTCATAATTTACTTTGGTCGGGATATCGATTGGCGGGTAAATTACTTTTTTAGCTTCAACACCCCAAAGCGTCTTCAACCAATGCTTAGTGTAATTCGAATTGCAATAAACATCATATTCGTTAGCATAGTTTTTAAAAACAGTTTTGATAAGATAAACTCCGACAAGTTGTACAAAATCAAAGAACCCTTTTTGTTGCCTATACCATTTTGGCTCAAAAAAATGGCAGTACATAATGTTATGCTTCGCTCTCGGCTTTACCAACTCTTGGGCATCAGCATTTATGAAAACATCATAATTGGCTGAAAGCTTAGAAACTTGGCAAACAGAAAGCATCTTGAGATAAGCAGGGCAGCACTTTTTCTTGTAAACCCATTTGATATTAACTTTTGAAAGATTGATGTTGTAGGCTTTCTCCAAAACTTTTTTTTCTACCGGAAAAAGCGTCAGCAAGTCAACGTCATGCTTTTTTGAAAGGTGCTCCGCAATTTTGCAGTCAAACTTTTGTCCCCCGCCAAAGCTGTGCAGAGCCCAATCATAAACACAAACCCTCATCCATATTATGTTGATAAAGAAGTTATTTAAACATTCCTCCCGAATTTTCACTTTTTGGGAGCGAACAAAAAAGCTTATATAACACCAATTTTTAAATCAAGAGGGAGAATATGGATAAGAAAAAAATCCTGCTAACGAACCCTAGAAGGCGTACCTGCATGGTAAGCATGCCCCATATGGGGTTAGGCATATTGGCTGCGATACTTAAAAAAGCCGGTCACGAAGTGTTAGTGGTTGATTATCAGCTAAGGCACAAGGCGCCTCCACTTAGTCAATTCTTAGAAGAATTTAAGCCAGATATAGTAGGGATAGTTATGTACACCGCTTCTGTTGAGGAAGCAGATGAGCTAATCCAGCAAGCAGCTAAGCTCCCAATCCCATTATTAGTTGGGGGGCCGCACGCAACCCTCTACTACGATGAGCTGCAAAACGACAAAAGGATAGATTATATCTTTATAGGCGAATCAGAAAACACAATCCTAAAAGTTGTTGAAACAGCAAAAAAAGAGGAAACGCCGCAACTTGTTAGGTCTAACGGGCTTGTAGACCCGGATAAAGCCCCTTTCCCAGACTTCACATCATTCTTTGAATACGCCTGCATAAGGAGTTACCCGATACTGACAAGTCGGGGTTGCCCGTTCAACTGCAGTTTCTGCCCCGTCCACAAAGTATCCTCATTAAAGTGGAGGCCGAGAAAAATAGAAAGTGTGATCGAAGAATTAAAGCTTGCCAAAAAAATTTTGTCACCCCACCTACACGTCCTAATACAGGATGACAACGCTATTGTAGACAAAAACAGGTTCAAAAAATTCCTGCAAATGTACATCGACAACAAAATGGATATGAGGATGGCGATAACAAACATACGGGCAGACAGCATAGACGACGAATTATTAATACTTCTAAAAAAAGCGGGCTGCAACTCTGTAGGGCTTGGAGTAGAATCAGGCAACCAAGAAGTATTCTCAAAAATCCACAAGGGAGAAACATTAGCAAGCATCGAAAAAGCTGCTGCACTAGTAAAAAAGCAGGGCATGCTCCTAAGCTTCTGCTTCGTAATAGGGCTGCCAGAAGACAACCTTGAAAGGGTGAAAGATTCAATAAAACTTGCAAATAAGTACGAAACGGATTCTAATTATTGGAACATGGCCACACCATACAAAGGAACAGAGATTGAGCAGTGGTTTAAACAGCACGGAAAAATTTATGACATAAAAAACCACACATCATTCAGGGACGGCGATTTTAGGTGCGATGAGCCGTGCGCAGAATCAGGAGACTTCACGAGAGAAGAAAGAAAAAAAGCCCACTACATGGCTATCCTAGGAACAGCGGATGAAAGGCTAAAACTAATAAAAATACCCCAACTTCTGCCATACATTATTAGGTATGGGCTTTATTTGGATTTCATTTCTTGGTTGCCGAGAGGAATAAAAAAGAGCCTCAGCAAAAAAATTGACTTATTCGATAAGGGTTTTAAGCTTTACAAAAGGGAAGGATTGAAGCAACTTTTGAAACAAGCATATGACCTGTTTAAGCGGTAAAAAAAAAATGGTTAGCCCAAAAATCGCCCTTGTTAGCGTGTTAAAAGATTTGGAAACGGCCCCGCTAAGCCTCGCTTATCTTGCAAGCTTCCTAAAAAAAAATATGGAAGCAGACGTAAGCATAGTGGATATTAACTTTGAAGATCCGTTGGCAGAAATAAAAAAAATAAGGCCAGACATCGTTGGAATATCATCAGTCGCTGTCGTTTACAATTCAGCGAGGCAACTTGCCAAACAGATCAAAGCAGAGCTAAATCTTCCGGTGATCATTGGCGGCGTGCACGTATCAACCTGCCCAGAATCTTTTGACGAAACAGCATTTGATGTAGGGGTTATTGGGGAGGGGGAAGAAACATTCCTCGAATTAATCCGGCTTTACGCAAAAGAAAAAAAATTTTTTCCAACCAGCCTAAAAAAAATTAGTGGGTTAATATTCTTTGAGAATGGAAAAGAAACAAGAACCAGTCCAAGGCAGCCGTTAAGCCCAGACAAAATTACCATACCAGACAGGTCCCTCCTTAACAAAAAATATTTTGAACCAAAACCGAGCTACAATCGGCTAAGGGGGGAAATTGTTAGAGAAGCAGGAATGTTAACCTCGAGGGGCTGCCCATACAAATGCGTCTTTTGCAGCACAACCAAATTCTGGGACAAAGTAAGATTTGTTGAAGCGAATCAAGCCGCGCAAGAAGCCAAAGAACTGATTGAAAAATTCAACATAAATTACATCGTAATCTACGACGACTTATTTGCTGTAAGCACAAAAAGGCTGCAAGAAGTGTATTCTGCGCTTGAGAAAGAAAATTTGGTTGGGAAGGCGAAGTTTTCTTGCTGCGTAAGAGCAAACCTCATCAACGACGAAACTTGCGCTTTATTAAAAAAGATGAATGTAGTTGCAGTTAATTTTGGCTTTGAAAGCGGAAGTGACCAAGTCCTAAAATACTTAAAAGCAGGCAGCATCACAGTTGAGCAAAACAAAAAAGCAGTCCTACTCTGCAAAAAATACGGCTTTGAAGTAAACGGCAGCTTCATGATTGGCTCACCCGGCGAAACAAAAGAAGACATAGAAAAAACAATAGAACTTATGGACTTCCTTAAGGATAACGGCGTGAAGGAGTGCTGGTGTGGCGTAACAGTGCCTTACCCGGCAACGCAGCTATGGGTGATAGCAAAAAATAAGGGGCTGATTGACCCAAAAAAATTCGAGTGGGAGTCATTGAATCCAAGTTACGCATGGAACCAATTCTTTGTAGACGAGAGCATTACAAAAAAAGAATTTTTAAAACTTTATCTCAAAGCAAAAGAAAAATCTTTCGAAATGAGCATTAAGAAACAGTCCTTCCCCATGAAAATTTTATGGAAATTAGCTTTTATAAGCCCAACAACATACTTTTTCATAAAAAAAAGGCTTTCCCAATAAGCCCTAACGCCTATTTTTTTGACCCAAAAGCTTTAAAATTTTATAGTGTTCCTTATGCAAAATGGCTAATAATGATGAGCAGGTAAAAAAAAGCCTAAAATATTCAATTATTGACGGCTCTTTCCACTCTGCAATGCTTGGTTTTGGAGAATCCTTCTTATCAGCTTTCGCTGTTTTCTTAAAAGCAACAAGTATGCAATTAGGGCTATTAAGCGCACTGCCGCAACTATTGGGGTCTTTATCGCAGCTCTACTCCAATAAATTGATAAAAAATTTTAAGTCCAGAAAAAAAGTTGTTTGCACATTTGCCCTTCTCCAAGGCTTAATGTATCTCCCAATAGCCCTTGTTTACTTTTTTGGAACACTTAGCATATTTCACCTCATATTCTTTGTTTCATTATATTGGATTTTTGGTTCAATACTTTCACCAGCATGGAACAGCTGGATGGGGGATTTGGTAAACGAAAAAGAGCGGGGAATCTATTTTGGCAGAAGAAACAGTATAACTGGGCTGGTATCATTTATCGCATTCTTTATTGGGGGATATTTGCTTGAAAGGTTCTCAGATGGGATATTGATGCATTACTTAGGATTTGCGACACTATTCGCTTTAGCTTTGCTGTCAAGAATAGCCTCTTTCATTTATCTCACTAAGAAATATGAACCCCCAGCCTCCATTGTTGAAGAAGACCAGTTTGGCTTTTCAGAATTTTTAAGGCACGCTTTATCAAAAAATTATGGGCGATTTGTTTTTTATTTAGCCTTAATGAATTTTGCAGTCGCTCTCCCGGGGCCATTCTTCACCCCTTACATGTTGAAAGACCTGCAATTTGATTACAAAATGTTTACCCTAGTAACTGCAACTGCTATGGTAATAAGATTTGTATCAATGCCCCTTTGGGGTAAACTCTGCGATAAGTATGGTACAAAAAAAATTTTGTCCGCAACAGGCTTCTTAATGCCGCTTGTCCCACTATTATGGGTATTTTCCCCGAATATTAGTTACCTCATCCTGGTAGAAGCTTACAGCGGTTTTGTGTGGGCAGGATTTGATACAGCATCATTTAACTTCATTTTCGATTCAACCTTGCCACAAAAAAGAGCTACCAGTGTAGCGTATTACAACATACTTAACGGGGTGACCATATTTTTAGGGGCAATAAGCGGAAGTATCTTAGTAAAATATGTTGACTTCTTCTGGTCCGAATATTATAGCGTATTCATCTTAAGCTTTATACTAAGGTATACAGCATCCTTAATTTTTGTTCCAACAATAAAAGAAGTGAGAAAAGTGGAAGAAATATCCTATCGCGGATTAATGATAAAAGTATTCACAACAATGCCAGCCAGGGGAATAGTGCATAACATCATAACCTTTGCGCATCGCAAACCTAAAATAAAACCAAAAATCGTTTAAAACCTATTTGTTTGTAAGGAAAAGTTTTATTTACCTACCCAGCCTATATTTCTTTATAAAAAAAATAAGTGCATAAAAAGATGGCTCATAAAACAGTCCTGTTTGTTAAGAAAGAATTTCTTTTTGCAGAATTCTCTATCCTAAAAATGTTTAACAAACTTTATTGGTGGGTAATATTCAATTTTATATTGCTCCCTTTTGTAAAAATAAACAAAAAAGAACTTTTGGTAATCACCGAGTACGAATTTTATAACAAAATAAAAAAAATCCACAGCAACACAAAACTGTTTGAGGATTATGTAAAAGTTGAGCGGCCATATCAAGACTTATATGCAATTACAATGAAGCTAACTAGGCAGTTATTTAAAAACTTTGGCGGCATATTAGAATTTTATGATTACAACCTTGGTAAACTCGCAGAAGAAGAATTAGCCCACGTTCTTATTCCTTACCTTGACAGTTTTGTTTTAGCCAAAAAAATTTTGGATGAAGAAAAACCAACAAAGATATTTGTAATTAATAAGTACAATATTTTCATTAAAACAATCCCCGATTCTGTGAACATAAAATCTATTGCGCCATTTTTTTCCTTTTTGAACTCTTTTAAAAAAAATGTGAGAATGCACTCTTTACAACTTAGATTTGTCCTGTCCCACTTTATCAATAATAAGGAGTTGCTGAAGACTGGCAACAAAATTGGGTGTGACAAAAAAATTTTGTATGCAGTATTTGACTATACAGACCTGCAAAGGATGCAATCACTAATCGAATTGTCGCAAACTAAAAATGAAGATTTCTGTATATTAGCAAACTACAAAGATATACAAACCAAACTTCGAAAAGATAATTTGCAATTTGTTTCTTCGGGTGACTTTTTAACGAAAGAAAACAAAAACGAAATGCTGGTAAAAAGAAAAGAACTAATAAACAAATGGGAAAACTTGAAACAAGATAAAGAGATTTATCCATTTTACAAAGATTACGCTCAGTTTTGGAATGCGCTAGGAGAAGAGCTTGATTACTATTTTCATACAAGATTTCCATGGATAACGCTCTACATCTTTTCAGCGATGAACCTGTTAAAAAATGATTTTAGCATCATTGTAACTTTAGGTGACTTAATTCCAACAAGAAGAAGTTTAGCGGAAGTAGCTAGAAAAATCGGAATGCCCTCCTTATTGCTTCAAGCAGGTGCAAGTATGAGCTTTTCCGGTCGCGGATTTTACCCATTAGTCGCAGACAAAGAAGCAGTTTGGGGGCAAGCAACAAAAGAATTCTTAACAAATTTAGGCATACAACCTGAAAGGGTGATAATTACCGGCAGCCCAAGACTCGACACCTATGTAAAAAACAAAGAGATTGATAAAACTATTTACGAAAAAATTGGGTTAAGAGAAAACGAAAAATTTTTTGTTCTAGCAACCCAA
>JACQSW010000091.1 GCA_016211095.1 Candidatus Woesearchaeota archaeon
AAAAAATAAAAAAATTTTAAGATAGGCTTATTCTACCTTGCTGACTAATGTTCCTGTAGCAACATGGCTTAATGTTTCGCCGCTCTTGGTGTAGTTAAAGGATATTGTTCCTTTGAATCTACCAACATTTGTCATTCCGCTAAATGTACAGGTTGATGTTGCTCCATCGCTTATCGTGTTTGTCGCTAGACAATTTGTGCCTGCGGCAGTTACTGCACTTCCACCTGCAGGTGTTAGTGTTAGCCCATTAACAGTTAAGTCAGTGCCAAAACCGTTCGTTAGCCCCATAGTTACTACACTGGATGTTACTTTGAATTCTCCGCATCCAAGTCCAGGAACTAATGTACAGCTGCTTGGCAGGAATCTTTCAGGGCTGAGTACTCCGAAATATGCTAGTGCGCCTATTGCTATTAATACTACGAGTATTGCCCAGCCATAGGTCATCAAGAATTCCATGGCTGCTTGTCCTTTTTTTCTCATGGATTTACCTCCTTTTTTTTGTTTTTTTCTAACTTAATTCTTATGATAATTTTAGGGTTTGAGTATATATAAAACTATCCTTACTACTTTGTAATGAATAACAAGGTATAAAAGAATTGCAAACAAAAAAAATTGAAGATGCCAAAAAAAGCACAAACAAGCATAGAGTACATGATCATTCTAGGAACAATCCTAATAATAGCTATCCCCCTCTTTTATTACGGCTTAAGCGAAACCACAAATAGGATAAGGATAAACCAAGCGGACGACGCAGTCAACACTTTAGCTAAAGCAGTAGACACAGTACACGCGTTGGGTTCAGGAACAAAAAAATATGTCCAAATAACCATCCCGAAAGGGGTAGAAAGCACATCAATTAGTGAAAAAGAATTATCGATACAAATACAAATCTTTGGAGGAAAATCAGACATATCCGCATCAACAAAAGCCGTACTCGTAGGAAACTTGCCGACAAAAGAAGGAAACTACTTAATATCAGTCGAAGCACTAGATTCAGGAGCTGTAAGGATAGGCAGCTATAACGACACAGACTATCCGATAATAACTTACACCTCACCATCAGGCACAATCAACTACCAAAATGTTATACTAAAAGCTAACACCAACGAAAACGCAAACTGCAAATACAACAACACAGACCAAGCCTATGATAGTATGCCGGATAGTTTCTTGGGCTCCGGGCAAACCCACGAATCATACCTATTCCTCGCAACAGGAACATACACCTTCTACGTAAGGTGCAGAGACAGCGTCGGAAACACCATGCCCTCATCAGACCAAATAACTTTCACAATCACCTCCGCAGGGGGTGGAGCAGGCGGTGGCGGAAATGACACATTAGAATACAATGCCCCAATAGTCACAATCTTCTCCCCCGCAAATAACAGTGTAGAGAATCAGAACAGGATAAGCTTTGTTTACAACGTGACTGACTCCTCTTCAATCTCGGCATGCAACTTAGTCGTTAATTATGCAGCAGTACAAACCGACTCAATAGTTATAAGAAATCAACCCGAAAATTTTACTAGAAACTTAGAAATAGGAAACTATACTTGGAGTGTCAGCTGCACCGACGTATGGAACAACACGGGAAGCAGCCAAACTTGGAAGTTAAGGGTAAACACAACGCTCGATGAAAACCTTCCCATAGTGCACCTGCAAGAGCCGCCAAACAACACAATCCGAAATTTTTGGCTTATAAGTTTCGAATACAACGTAACTGACATAACATCAAACATCTCATATTGTATGCTGCATGTAAAACCTAAACAGCTCGACTCAACTTACTCTTACAAGGATGACAGCCCAACAAAGGGGCAAACACAAAGCATAATCTTCCCGCTCCCAGGAGGAAATTACACGTGGAGCATTAACTGCACAGACGCAAGTTCACTAAGCAATGTTGGAAGCTCAGAAAAATGGGATTTAAGAATAAACACCACAGAAGGGGCAGGGGCATACATAACTAGCTGCGCAGGCTTCTGCGGATTTGAGGGCCTAAGGGATGGAAGCTGCAATCCAAACCAAAACTGGTGCGGCGACAATTGCAACCTGCCTTACAGCTCATCCCATGACTGTTACGCAGGCGACAACGCATCACAAGTTTACTGCGAAGCAACAGGTTTTGGAGATGCTTGTTGTTGCTCAACCTAAAAATGAGAAACAAAAATGGGCAAGCCGCAATAGAAATCATATTTACCATAGGCATAATAATATTCACCTTCCTATTATTAGCTGCATTCACTTTTGAAAGAAAAATTGAAGTCCAAAACTTTGCGAAAGGAGCAGAGGTTAAAAAAGATTGTTTCAAACTAACAAACTTAATCGTAGGCGCTTTTATAAACGGTGAAGGCACAACAATCACAACAAAATTAAGCGAGAATATGACTGCGGAACAAAATAGCCTCTACATTGATGAAAATTTCTGCGGCTTATCCGCCAACGTTCTAAAGCAAAACTTTAATTTGGCTAAAGGAAAAGTAAGCATAGAAAACAAAAATAATTCGATAATAATACAAAATGTCTAAAGCGCAAATCGGCATCCTGGACTTGATAATTGCTGCAGTTTTATTTATGGCGGTAGCGATACCCTCAGTATACTTTTGGAACCTAACAAGAGACAGGCTAATTACAGGTATGGATTACTCAGAAATGCAGGTCAAAGCTTTCCAGCTATCAGATTTATTAATCAAGTCCGAGGGTAAGCCAACAAAATGGGAGAACACCATCAACGAAACATTAGCACTAGGATTAGCTGAAAGTGACAGGGCAATATCCCCACAAAAATTGAGCGCCCTAAACGCAACGAGTTATAACACAACGCGAAAATTATTGAATGTAGGCATTTACAGCTTCAAAATAAGATTAACCAATCCGGGAAATGAACCAATAATGGAGTACGGCAAAAATTTTACGGGCCAATCTTCCGTAGTTATAGAGAGGTATGTAACATATGAAGGGGAAAAAATCATCTTTGAATTCACTCTTTGGAAATAAAGGATTTGTGCTGTCGATGGACGCCGCAGTCGCCATATCAATAGTCATAGTTGTGTTAGTCATATCTTCATTTTATTTAAGCAGAAGCGAAGATTCTTTGCCGAAGGTTCAGATGATGAAAACCGGAAGTGACATAATAGCCGTTCTTGATAACGAAGGGTTTCTTCAATCATCAAATGCAACAGACATAAAAGGGGAAATAAATGATTTATTGCCACCTGCGTATAATATGAGGGTAAGCATAAACGGGACTTTTTTAAGCCAAGCATTGATTATCGAAACAGGCACAGAGCCAGTTGGCGCCACATTTATTGGCGGCGGAAAAAGATTTTTCGTAATAACAAGCCCTTCACCAGGTTATGGCATAATCAAATTTTGGATATGGCTGAAATGAACAAAAAGGGAATACTATTAACTCTCGGATTAACTCTTTTCATTTTGGTAGTTTTTTCCCTAGTACTTGTCTATTCTAGATTTATGCAGGATTCAGAAGACCGATTTTTAGAATTTTCGCTTATGGACAAACTTTACGATACCGACACATCAATACAAAAAGGCTTTAAAGATTTATTTACAGCATATTCCGGAATAAATATTTCATTTAGGGCTTCTAGTGTTAGTTTCGAAGAAAACCTACCGAATTCCGGAGGCACTTTCTTAACCTCAGTTGAGGATTACAAAAATTTTGTTGAATCCCAAGATACGAATGTTCACATAAATACTTCCCTTCTTTCGCAAGAACTCCCACTAATAATTTTTCCCCATAACATAACTTATACCCATAAAAATCTTGGTGGAAAACAAATAGAAGTGATACCCGCATCTATAAATTTTGATAACTATTCATTGTATTTAAGATTTGACGAAAACATAACGAACTGCGTATGGAATGTTAATCCGGGAACGCTAACCTTAGCTGTTGCGAGTGTTGGAACATCTGCAAATACATGCACAGACACAAGGACAGTAGACCCCCAAGTGGATACTAACGTTGTAAAAATAAATAATATAACTATCAAGATAACAAGCGGTGGAAGGCTGGTAATAGCAAATAATGGCACAGCAATTTTTTTAAGGACAGAGATAAGCTCATCAAGAATACCTCAAGAAGCCTTTAGCGTAAAGTTCCCCGAACAACTTTTGACAATCAATTTTTCAGAATTTAACATAATGAAAAAAAGCAAGGTGAGCCTCCTTTAACGAAGACGGATTTGGGAGAAGAATTAATAAACAAGAAAAACT
>JACQSW010000092.1 GCA_016211095.1 Candidatus Woesearchaeota archaeon
ATTTTGACGACCAACGATTCGGCATCGAAGGGACAAACAGCAAAATAGGAAAAGCCTTGATAAAGAAAAATTTTTCAGAAGCCTGCCAAACTTTGCGTTTAACAGCGCAAAAGAATGATTTTGTCGGCGCGCTAAAACAGCTAGGAAGGCGAAAGCTTCTCCTCTTTGTCCACAGCTACCAATCCTTAATTTTCAACAAAATGCTTTCAGCGTATATTAAAAAAAATTTTGATGCAACATTCGCAATAAAATATGCTCATGGCGAAATGATTTTCCCAAAAAAAATGGGCAAAATAAAAAATTTTGAAATTCCTTTGCCAAATTTTGACACACAAATACCTAAAACCTTTAACCAAATTTATAACAAAACCCTAAAAGAAGAAGGGGTTGATTTCAATGATTTTATCATTCCGCAATTCCCGGAACTCGTCACAGAAACATCAATGCGTGCGGCATTCGCAGAAGCCAAAAAGTTTAGCTGCGTATATGAGAAAGATGAACTGCACAGGGGAAAATCAAAAGCCACTTTAACATTCACGCTAAACAAGGGGGTTTATGCAACAACCCTCGTAAAGTTTGTGAACTACCATAACCTAACACCTGTTTGATGTTATGGCTTCTGACTTCATAGACGCTTCTTGCTGAACAATCTGTCCAGTATTGGAAGCGTTCTCCATCGAGGCAAGTTCCTTACCTCTAACAAATATGTTTAACGCTGAATTGTAGTCTCTTGGAAGTTTCCTTTTACATTTTTCACAAATGAACTTTCTTTGTGAAAGTTCCAACTTGTTATTTCTGTGTCCACAGAAACTGCAATCCCTTGTAGTGCAAAATGGGTCTACATCTTGAACTACACAGCCAGCATTTTCAGCTTTGTAGTGTAGGTATGAGATGAGTTTTCCCCAGCTCGCATCTGCGATGTTCTTAGCATTATAAGAAATTGACATTAAGTTTTTGATGTTGAGTTTTTCTACAGCAATAAACCTGCTTTCCCTGATCAGCTTTGCAGAAAGTTTGTGAATAAAATCGTCCCGGGCGTTAGCAATTTTTTCGTGGATTTTAGCAACTTTCCCTCTCGCTTTTTTTCTGCTGTTGCTCCCCTTCTTTTTTTTTGACAGGGATTGCTGCGCAATTTTCAATTGGGAATGGTATTTGTCGAAGTGTTTAGGGTTTTCATAAACCTTTCCATCGCTGTCATAAATATAGTTCATAACGCCTACGTCAATCCCTATTTCTTTAGTTCCGCAAGCTCGTTTAGGATTTGCGTCGGTTACAATTGAGCAATGCCATCTCCCATTAGACTTTTTTACAGTTATATTCTTTATTTTGCCTTCAACTTGCCTGTGAATCTTTATAGGGATATCCCCAATCTTTGACAGCCACAAAATGCCTTTCTTTCCCCTAATGTGGGTTAATTCGAAACCTGATTGGTTATAAGTGAAAGTTTTAAACCAATTTTTGCCTTTGAACCTTAACCTTCCAACTTTATGCCCTTTCTTTTTAAGTGCTAAAAGTGAGGATAAGTTGCCAAACAACCTTTGGTTTTCCATCTGCAAAACTTTAGAATGAACCCCGTTCATTTCAGGATTTACAACTTTCAAATCAAGCAAGAAATTTTGTAGTTCATTTTTTGTAAAGCCATTGTTTAGCTCTGCAAGAAGATTATTATAAGTTTGTCTGCAAACCTCTTTAGCAGTTTCTAACTTTTCCGCTTCTGCTCTCTTGGGGTATAGCCTGAATTTGTATACTATCATCTATTTTTCCCTTCGTTTCTCCAAATATTTTTAGAGTTTATATAATTTTATTCGGAAACTTCGGAAAAAATGCCAATTCATCCGCAACCTAACAAAGGTCCAAGATACGGACTGCTTGGCAAAAAGGTTAAATATGGCGTAGTCCAATTCTAACTTAAACATGTTTGGCAAGCTAAGGGACAAATTAAAGAGCGTAATAAACCTGATTTCAAGGAAAGCGGAAAAAGAAGCGAAGGAAGAAGTAGTTGAGATAGAGGAGCCTGTCCAAAAAGAAGAGCTGGAACAAAAAAAGGTTGAGAAGGCAAAGCCAAAAAAGGATGAGCGGGAAGCGAAGAAAGAAAAAAAGGGGGAAAAG
>JACQSW010000093.1 GCA_016211095.1 Candidatus Woesearchaeota archaeon
AAAAAATATATATTAATTAACCCATTAACTTTCTTATTCTTAGAACTTCACAAAGCACCTACAAAAATTAGTGAAGAAGACACTAACCATTTAAGTGAGAGGGTACAAAAAGAGGGGCTTTCGCCTGAAGTAAAAAAATTAGTTTCTTACCTTGGCAAATTTGATGCGATAGGGTTAAGTTCTGGAAACTTGCAGGGCCCTAACCCAAAAGCAATAGAATTAGCTGCAAAATTTTTTTGGGATTATGTTGCCCCAGAAATTAACAAACATGCTTCAATATTTAATAGGCCGAATATATATCCACAAAATAGGGATGGGCGATTTGAATCAGAAACGTTACTAAAACTTTATGGTGCATCTTGCGTTGGCAGAATAAGAACGCTGGTAGAAGAAGGCAAATTAAACCCTTCTTGCTATAAGCAAGCTACAAAAGCAAAGCCAAAACAGAATTCATGCAGCGATATTGATAATCAGGTGTTATCTTATTTTAAGAAACATTCGGGCAATACTCACCTTTTCATTAGTTTATGCGCTTCAGTTGGAGGATCTCCCTATACTTCACATAGAACTGATTTAACATTAGAAAAAATGGAAAATATGGAACCTGAACAGATAAGCGAAGCGATACAAACCGAGAAGGGAAAAATAAAGAAGACACTAATTTATAGGATGCTATGTGGCTATATCCCGCGTCATAAATGGATATTTTCTCGTGTATCTGGAAAAGAGTTGGAAAAAGAGTTAGATGATGAAAAACGCTTTGGTTTATATGTTGAAGCGGCTGAAAACCTAATCAAAGCGAAAACAGGGAAAGAAGTGAGCATGATAAAAAACACTTACACATTTGATCCCGAAGGAGAGTGCTCTGACTGTGAGTTATGCAATACTGTAGCTTTGGAATTAAATAAAGCGGGAGTAACGCCGGATGAATGGCAAAGCCATTTAGAACAAAAGTTTGCCGCAACAAAAATCTGATTTTCTCTTATTCTTTGACGTTGCAGTAGCCGATGAGCCTGAACCTGTTTCCGAGCATTCGAGAGATTGTTATCCTGTCAGTTTTTTCTGCGCACAGGGGAATTTTGAGCACAACATGCAGGGTGTCTTTTGCTAATGATGTAACTATTCCGACGGTTACGCTTGAGTGGACGTTTAGCATTAATGATTCGCCTTTCTTTATGGGCTCGACTTCTAGCTCTTTTTTTGTGCCTACAACTCTTTCCAGCAGGTGGGGTATCAAATCCATTTCTTTCCTGATCATGGGGAGTTTGTCTGGCAAGCCCACGATGTTGCCGCCTAGTTGGTCTGATTTGACAAATGAGGGGTCGAGCTCGGTTAGTACCCCGATGCTTCCGCCAGGCAAAGCTTTGTCGATATTTTCGGTTCCGCTTTTTAAGCCAATAATTTTAGTTTTGAGGGATTCCCAGAAAACTTTACCTTCCTTCTCAACTTTTTTTCCAGGCCTAATCTCTATCTCGTCGCCAACATTTAGGATGCCGTGTTTTAGCGCTCCGCCCAAAACTCCGCCGACTAATGCATGAATCCCTGTTCCTGGCTTGTTTACGTCGAATGATCTTGCAACAAACATTAAGGGATCTTTGGTTACATCGCGTTGGGGCGTTGGGAAGTATTCTTCAATTGTTTTTATCAGGACGTCAATGTTGGCGCGGTGCTGGGCGGATATCGGGATTATCGGGGCGTTTTCAGCGATTGTGCCTTTGACAAACTCTTTTATCTTATTATAATTTTTTTTAACGTCTTCTTCTGACACCAAATCGATTTTGTTCTGCACAATGATAATTTTGTTAATGCCTATTATGCCTAATGCCATGAGGTGTTCCTTCGTTTGTGGCTGGGGGCATTCCTCATTTGCAGCCACTAATAGCAATGCGCAGTCAATTATGGCTGAGCCTGAAAGCATCGTCGCCATCAAGCTTTCGTGGCCTGGAGCATCAACTAATGATATTTTTCTTAACTCCCCGCACTCAGACCCGCAGGCCGCGCATTTCTTTGATATCCCATAAGATTCAGGATCCTTGCATTTTGGGCATTTGTAAAAAGTGGAGTTAGCATAGCCCAGCCTTATCGTGATGCCCCTTTTTATTTCTTCAGAGTGGACGTCAGTCCATTTGCCGGAAAGAGCTTCAGTCAGCGTTGTTTTTCCGTGGTCAACATGCCCAACTAATCCTATGTTTATTACGGGCTGCTTAGAATATGAATCCTTCTTAGCTTCTTTTGCCTGAGAAGTTTTTTCCCCAACTTTTTCTTGATTTTTTTTTGCCATCTAAAAACTTTAAGGAAAAAGCATTAATTTTCTTTTTAAAACTTGTGGTTAATTTTTCGGATAACACAAAAATTGTAAAAACAAAAGCTTTATAAATCATTATTGAGCCCTTTTCTTGATAAAAAATGGATGTTAAGTCATTAAAAAAAGAAAAGTACAAAGCAGTCTTCGTTTTAAAGGGGACAAACCCCTCTTACGTTAACATGCTGAGAAGGGCAATAATCAATCGGGTGCCAACAATGGCGATAGACGAGGTTGAAATTGTCGAGAACAGCTCAGCATTATATGACGAGATGCTTGCGCACAGGATAGGCTTAATCGTCCTAAAAACTGACTTGGATTCTTACATGCAAAAATCTAAGTGCAAGTGCGGCGGCAAGGGATGCGCAAGGTGCCAGCTAGACATAACCTTAAACATCAAGGGGCCGTGCACAGTATACGCTGAAGACCTAAAAAGCAAAGACCCACAAATCAAGCCAGTTTACCCAAAAACGCCGATAGCTAAACTCTTGAAAGGGCAAAACATCAAACTAAGCGCAACAGCAATATTGGCAACAGGAAAAGACCACGCCAAATTCACCCCAGGCCTACTCTACTTCCAAGGCTTTCCAAGCATACAAATAAAAGAAGCCAAGAATCCAACAGAAATCGCCCAGCAATGCCCAAAAGGGATACTAAAAGTTAGCGGCAAAAAAATCCAAATCATTGACCTGCCAAAATGCGACCTATGCAAGGCCTGCGAAGACTTCGCGAAGGAATCAGTAAAAGTTGAGGGCAGCCAAGAAGACTTCATAATCACTCTCGAATCATGGGGCCAGCTGACAACAAAAGAAATACTAACAACAGCTATCGACAGCCTCAATGAGCAACTAGACTCATTAAGCGGCGAGATTAAGAAAATTAAATAAAACGCTAAATTAATAAACTCCCTCCCTGCAAATTAAAAAAAAAGCCAGAACGCGGGGGTGGCAGAGCCTGGTCAAATGCGCAAGGTTGAGGAAGGAAAAAAAAAGTTTTTTTTCAAAAGCCTTGTCCCTTAGTGGGTGCGCGCGTTCGAATCGCGTCCCCCGCATAAATCAAAAAAAATTTTTTCGTAAAAAATAAAATGGAAACAATAGGGCCGACAAACATCCACTTCAAGAGGCTTATCAACGAATTAGGAAAGCTTTCAAAAAAAGAGCAATCAGCCTTGTGGGGCAGGGTTGCTGACGACTTATCCAAATCAACCAGGCGAAGGAGAGAGGTTAATATTTACCGGATAAACAAATACTCCAAAGACGGAGACACAGTCATTGTTCCAGGAAAGGTTTTAGGCGTAGGCGAAATCGGGCACGCAGTCACCGTCGCTGCATGGAACTTCTCAGAAATAGCAAGGAAGAAGATAACTAAAAAGGGCAAGGTTATGCCTATACAGGAATTAATGAAAAAAAATCCTAAGGGCGAGGGAGTGAGGCTGCTAGGATGATAATCGACGCAACAAACCTAATACTTGGAAGGCTCTCAAGCTTTGCAGCAAAAAAAGCCCTGCAAGGGGAAAACGTAGACATAATCAACGCTGAAAAATCAGTCATCAGCGGAAACAAAGTTGACATATTTGAAAATTATAAGCGATTCAGGGAAATGGGCGGACCATTTCACGGGCCGTTCTCCCCAAGAAAAGCAGATGTTATTGTGAGAAGAACAATCAGGGGCATGCTGCCTCACAAGCAACCAAGGGGGAAGGAAGCATTTAAAAGGATAAGGTGTTTTATAGGTGTACCTAAGGATTTTGAGGGAAAAAAATTTGAAACAATCAAAGAAGCTAACCGAACAAATCTCACAAAGACAACAAGCTATCTAACAATCCAGCAAGTATCAAGAAAACTAGGGGCAAAGATATGAGCGAAAAAATTGTTCACACATCCGGCAAAAGGAAAAGGGCAATTGCCAGGGCAACGCTAAAGCCAGGCAAGGGCGTAGTAAGGATAAATAGCAGATTGTTAGATGTTTACGAGCCGGAATTCGCAAAAATGAAAATCATGGAGCCGCTAATGTTGGCGGATGAGCAGGCAAAAAAAGTTGACATAAAAGTTAACGTGTGCGGCGGGGGATGGCAGAGCCAAGCAGAAGCGTCGAGGCTCGCAATCGCTAGGGGCATAGTAGAATTCAGCGGAAGCAAAGCGTTGAAGCAGCAATTCTTAGAATACGACAAACACCTTTTGATCGCCGATGTTCGAAGAAATGAATCGTCAAAACCGAATGATTCCAAACCACGCGCCGCCAGGCAAAAAAGCTATCGTTAAACCGGAGAAATTGTAAAAAATGATTATACCAATTCGATGCCAAAGTTGCGGAAAGCCTATAGGCCACTTGTGGGAAGAGTATAAGGAGAGGTTGGCTAAGGGTGAGGATAGGAAAAAAATTTTTGACGAGTTAGGGCTAGAAAGGTACTGCTGTAGGGCGATATTCTTAGGGCATGTTGACTTGTTTGATACTATTGCAAGATTCAAAAAAAGTTAAAAAAAAATTGTTTACTTTATGGGGGAAGAAATAAAATGGTTTCGAAAAAAAATATTGCAAAAATGCTATTGACGGGGGCTGCTTCACTAACTGCAGGCTGCTCAATGGGCTTAGCTTACAGTTCGCAAAATGGGGAAGTTTTCTCTATGCCGCTGATGCAGCCTTCATTAACAGTTGAGTATGATGTGACAGATGAGGGTTTTTTGGCGCAAGCAGAATACAAAAAACAAATGGTTAGCTTTCTTCACAATAACGAGCCAAAAGATGATTTGCTGATTATTCAGTCAGAAAAAAATTTGGAAATCCTGGTGGACGATGGTGCCGATGGCGAAGTTGACTCAATATTCAGCGTTATCGTTAAGGATGGGGGAGTTTCTTATCCGTCTTTTGAGCGTGGCCAAGAAGGGACAGGAAGAATATTCAAGAAAGCTGATAGCAAGATTAAGCATTACAAAGAAGAGCTTGGCGTAAGCCGCTACTTGAATCAGTAAAAATTTTTTTTTGCTAATTCTCTTTTTTTTCGGCAGCGTAGTTTATCACTCGCGCTGCTGTTGCTACTTTGTCTCCAGAATCAAGTTTCATTATTCTTACCCCTTGGGTGTTTCTGCCGATGCTTGAAACGCCTTCAACTGGTATCCGTATAACTACCCCTTTTGTTGTGGTCAAGATTAGTTCATCTTTTTCCATTACAGTTTTTATTCCGACGACTGAGCCGTTTCTTTCGTTTGTTTTTATGTTTATGACGCCTTTGCCCCCCCTATGGACTAGCCTGTAGTCTGAGATGGTTGTGCGTTTGCCGTAGCCGTTTTCTGTTACTGTGAATAATGTTGCTATTTCTAGCGCTACTTCGATGCCGACGACTTCGTCGCCCTTTCCTAATCTTATGCCTCTTACGCCTGTTGAGTTTCTCCCCATGGGCCTCACATTTTTTTCGTCAAATTTGAGCGCTAAGCCTTTTTTTGTTCCAATGATGAATCTTAGCTTGCCTGGTGTTAGCCTCACTTGGACTAATTCGTCGCCTTCTTTCAAATTTATTGCGATGATTCCTGCCTTTCTCGGTTTTGAGAATGCCATCAGCGGCGTTTTTTTAGCCATGCCTTTTTTGGTCACCATTATCAAGAAATGTTTATCGTCGAATGATTTTATTGGGATGATGTTGTTTATTCTTTCCCCTTCTTCTATAGGCATTAGGTTGATGAGGGCTTTCCCTTTAGCGTACCGTGATGCAGTAGGTATTTGGTAAGTTTTTAGCCACCTGACTTTGCCTTTGTTCGAGAAGAAGAGTAAATGGCTGTGGGTGCTTGCAGTGAATAAGTGTTCAACGACGTCATCTTCTTTTGTTTCGGTTCCAATAACTCCTCTGCCCCCCCTTCTTTGCTGTTGGTATTCGTCGACAGACATTTTTTTGATGTAGCCAGATTTTGTAGCCATAACGAGAACATCCTCTTTTGGGATTAGGTCTTCTGTCTCCATATCTTCTTCTTCTTCGCCTATCTCTGTTTTCCTTTCATCCCCATATTTTTCCTTTAACTCTGTTACATCTTTCTTGATTATTGAAAAAATCCGTTTTTCTGAAGAAAGTATGTCTTTTAGCTCCGCAATAAGGCTGACTAATCCTTTATGCTCCTCATTTAGCTTGTTTTGTTCAAGCGAGGTAAGCCTTTGCAGTTTCATATCGAGGATAGCCTGCGCCTGTAGTTCAGATAAAGAATAATGTTTTATCAAAGAAGCCTTTGCCTCTTCACCGCTTTTAGAAGCCTTAATCAGTTTCACAACTGCATCTATAGCAGCCAAAGCGGTTTTTAGCCCTTCCACTATGTGCGCCCTTTCCTCAGCTTTCTTTAACTCAAAGCTTGTTTTTCTAGTTATAACCTCTTTTCTGTGCTGGAGATAATATTCAATAACTTTTTTTATGCTCATAACTTCGGGCTGGCTGTCGTGTAGGGCAAGCATGCTCACCCAAAAAGTGGTTTGCATCTGCGTATGCTTAAAAAGCTGGTTGAGAACCACGCCGCTGTTTGTCCCCTTTTTTAGCTCCATAACAATCCTCATCCCATCCCTATCGCTCTCATCCCTAATGTCGGTTATTCCCTCAATAACTTTATTGTTGACGAGGTTTGCAATGCTTTCGATGAGGTTCGTTTTGTTAACCATGTAAGGGATTTCTTTCACAACGATTAAGTCTTTGTCTTTTTTCTCCTCAATCCCTACTTTAGCCTTAACAATCAGCCTCCCCTTGCCGTTGACAAACATGTTTTTTATGCCGCTCCTGCCAGCGATTATGCCGCCAGTCGGGAAATCCGGGCCGCGTATTACCCCCATAAGCTCCTCTACAGAAACTTCAGGATTATCAATCGTTAAGAGGACGCCATCAGCAACTTCTCTAAGATTATGGGGGGGTATGCTCGTAGCCATGCCAACAGCAATGCCTGACGCCCCATTTATCAACAAATTAGGAAGCTTAGCTGGAAGAACAACAGGCTCCTCTGTTGAGCCATCATAATTCGGAACGAAATCAACGGTGTCCTTGTTAATATCCTCTAACAATTCTTCCGCAATCTTTGTAAGCCTAGCTTCCGTGTAACGCGAAGCGGCCGCATTGTCCCCGTCGATATTTCCAAAATTTCCTTGACCATCAACTAGTGGATATCGCATTGAGAAATCTTGGGCTAACCGGACCAAGGTGTCATAAATTGCGGCATCCCCATGAGGATGGTATTTTGCCATGCAATTTCCTAGGATGTTTGCAGATTTTTTGTAAGGCTTGCCAGAAACTAACCCTCCTTCCAGCATTGTGAAGAGGACTCTTCTGTGGACAGGTTTTAGGCCATCCTTCACGTCAGGTAACGCTCTCCCAACTATGACGCTCATCGCGTAATCCACATAGCTCTCTTTCATCTCTTCTTCAATGAGCCTTTTTTGTATTTCTTCAACCATTTTTAGATGTCTAAGTTTTTAGCTTCCTTTGCGTGTTCAAAAATGAAATTTTTTCTTGCCTCTACTTCGCTTCCCATTAGTATTGAGAATATTTGGTCTGCATACATTGCGTCCTCAATCGTTATTTGGCAGAGTTTCCTGTTTTCAGGGTCCATAGTTGTTTCCCATAGCTGTTGTGGGTTCATCTCGCCTAAACCCTTGTACCTTTGTATTTGGAAATTTTCCTTCGGCTGTTTGCCGATTTTTTCTTTTAATTGTTCGTCGTTGTAAGCGTACTCTTCGTGTTTCCCAATTTTGATCTTGTAGAGGGGCGGTTGGGCTAAGTAGATGTAACCCGCTTTTATTAGGTCCTGCGCGTACCTATAAAAGAAGGTTAATAATAAGCAAGAAATATGCGAGCCGTCAACGTCGGCATCGGTCATGATCACAATTTTGTGGTATCTGGCTTTTTCTATATTGAATTCTTCGCCGATGCTTGTCCCTAAAGCGGTGATGAGAGTTGCTATTTCAGTGTTCTTTAGGATTATGTCTATCCTACTTTTTTCTACGTTCAAAACTTTGCCCCTCAACGGCAGAATTGCCTGTGTTGCTCTTGACCGCGCAGATTTCGCGCTGTTATGGACAAATACGCCGGAAGCTAAAGCAAAATTATGCGTTCCTTCCACTTCTAAATCGTAAACGTCTACTTTTTCATTTAATTTAATAACCCTTTTTATTTTGTGATTATAATTTTGAATAGTTGCTATCGCCAATTTTGTGTTTAAAGGCATCAAAGAGTCTGTTGGGAGAAGTTCGATTGCTTTTTTATAAGTTCTATCTCTTAACATAAAATTGTGGTTGGGCGTGCACACTATTTCTTCATCGTTGTCTAAAATAACTTTTATAACCGCTGCATTTTTCTTTGTAATTCGGGGATTTTTTATCTTTTCTATACCTATGCTTCCATCATTTAGTATTGTGTAGCAATAATTACCCTTTCCTTGATTGGCCTCTTTAACTAACTGCTTGAAAGTCACATTTCTTCCATCAGTTAAAGCGACTTTTGTCTCTCCAGAAAAACATCCACCGGCGCTGTCTCCCTCGACGAGGAATATTTCGCTTTTTGCTGGGTCTTTTTCTTGGCAGTCAGCGAGTTTTCCAGGCAGGCTCCCTGAGGATAAGACGGTTTTTCTTCTCGTTAGGTCTCTTGCTTTTCTTGCTGCTTCCCGTGCTTTCGCGGCGTTTAGGCATTTTTCAATAATTTTTTTTGCTACTGAGGGATTTTCTTCGAAGAATTCGTTAAGCTTTTTGTAAACGATATGGTCGACTAGGCCTTTTACGACTGAGTTTCCGAGCTTGGTTTTTGTTTGGCCCTCAAATTGGGGGTCAGTTATTTTTATTGAGATGACTGTTGTTAGCCCTTCTTTTATGTCGGAGCCAGAAATTTTTTCTTCGCCTTTCACGTTTTTTTTGATGTAATCATTTATTGATCTTGTTAGTGCTGTTAAGAAGCCGCTTAGGTGCGTTCCGCCCTCTATCGTGTTGATGTTGTTTACGAATGAGAAGATGGTGTCTTGGTATGTGGTGTTGTATTGTATTCCTATTTCCACCCTAATTTTTTGTTCTTCCTCTTCTATATATATCGGCTCTTTATTGATGAATTCCTTGTTGGCGTTTAGGTATTCGATGAAGGCTTTTATCCCCCCGCTGTATTGGTGCACTTCTTTTTTTTCTGTTTTTTCATCTGTGAGGGTTATTTTGAGCCCTTTGTTGAGGAAGGCTAACTCCCTTATCCTGTTTGATAATCGGTCGTATTCGAACTCTACAGTTTCAAACACTTCAGGGTCTGGTGTGAATCTTACTTCTGTCCCTGTTTCGTTTGTTTGGCCGATAGTTTGGAGGGGTGTTACTGGTTTTCCCCTTTCATATTTTTGATAGAATACTTTGCCATCCCTTTTTATTCCAACTTCCAGATGGGTTGATAATGCGTTAACAACTGATATCCCAACGCCGTGAAGCCCTCCTGAAACTTTGTAGCTTTTTTTGTCAAATTTTCCCCCTGCATGAAGGATGGTCATTACGACTTCTACTGCAGGCTTTTTTTCTCCTGGGTGGATGTCTACAGGTATGCCTCTTCCGTTGTCAACGACTGAGACACTTCCGTCTTTATGGAGGGTCACCAGTATTTCTGTGCAGAATCCTGCTAACGCTTCGTCAATCGAGTTGTCTATCGCTTCATAGACCAGATGATGGAGGCCCCTTATTCCTGTGTCTCCTATGTACATTGCGGGCCGAAGCCTGACTCCTTCTAAGCCTTTTAGCACTTTGATGTCTTCAGCCTGGTAGCCCATTTTTCTGATTATCTCGATTTATTTAATTG